>NZ_PKOI01000030.1:0-40481 GCF_002870055.1 Herbaspirillum sp. BH-1
GCCCCCAGTCCTCACCCGCCATGGCCTCTTCCACCCCCAACACCCTGAGCGCCAGCCACATCACCGGCCTGGTGCTGGCCGGCGGACGCGGCACGCGCATGGGCGGGGTGGACAAGGGCCTGCAACCGCTGCATGGCAAGCCCCTGGTCCAGCACGTGCTGGAGCGGCTGGCGCCGCAGGTCGGCACCCTGGCCGTCAATGCCAACCGCTCGCAACTGCACTACGCCAGCTTCGGCTATCCGGTCTGGAGCGATCTGCAAGCCGGCTTCCCCGGCCCACTGGCGGGCCTGCAGAGTGGTCTGGCCCACTGCACCACCCCCTGGCTGGCCTGCGCCCCCTGCGATGCACCGCTGATCCCCTATGACCTGGTGGCGCACCTGGCCGATGCCATTGCCGAGGCCGGCGCCGAGGCCGCCATCGCCGTCACCACCGGCGCGCAGGGCCGGCAACGCCATCCGGTGTGCGCCCTGCTCTCCAGGAGCACCCGCGACGCCCTGGACGCCTTCCTGGCCACGGGTGAACGCAAGATGGACCGCTGGTTCGCCACCCTCCATTGCGTGGAAGTGGAATTCCCCGAAGAACACGCCTTCAGCAACATCAACACCGCGCCGGAGTTGCAACGGCTCGAAGAAGAACAATGACCCATCCTTCCCTGAACGACATCGTCAGCTGCATCAGCGGCTATGACCCCCACGCCATGACCGTGGCCCGTGCCCAGGCCGTGATCCAGGACTTCATCACCCCCATCGAGACGGTGGAAAAGCTGGCCATCCGCAGCGCACTCTCGCGGGTGCTGGCACAGGACATCATCTCCCGCATCGATGTGCCGGCCCACGACAACTCGGCCATGGATGGCTACGCCCTGCGCGGCGAAGACATCGCCGACGGCCAGGCGCAGCGCCTGCAGATCGTCGGCGCGGTCCATGCCGGCCAGCGCTTCGAGGGCAGCGTGCAACGCGGCCAGTGCGTGCGCATCATGACCGGCGCTCCCATGCCTGCCGGGTGCGACACCGTCATCCCGCAGGAACTGACCACCGACGCCGACGACCAGGGCGTGACCCTGCCGGCCGGGCGCGTACGGCCCGGCGACAACCGCCGCCTGCGCGGTGAAGACCTGATGCAAGGCAGCGTGGCGCTGCCGCGCGGGCGCATCCTGCGGCCCTCCGACATCGGCCTGCTGGCCTCACTGGGCATCGCCGAGGTTCCGGTGCAGCGCCGCCTGCGCGTGGCCTTCTTCTCCACGGGTGACGAACTGCGCTCGGTGGGCGAGCCGCTGGACGCAGGCTGCGTCTATGACTCCAACCGCTACACCCTGCACGGCATGCTGACCCGCCTGGGTTGCGAGGTGCTGGACATGGGCGTGGTGCCGGACGATCCGGTAGCGCTGGAGGCAGCCTTTCGCAGTGCCTGCGAAGAGGCCGACGCCGTCATCACCTCCGGTGGCGTGTCGGTGGGTGCTGCCGACTACACCAGGCAGATCATGGCTAGCCTGGGTGAAATGACGTTCTGGAAGATCGCCATGCGTCCCGGCCGGCCACTGGCCTTTGGCCGCATCAGCTCGCGTGGGCGGGATGCCTACCTGTTCGGCCTGCCCGGCAATCCGGTGGCGGTGACCGTCAGTTTTTCCTTCTTCGTGCGCGACGCCCTGCTGCGGCTGGCCGGTGCCGAGTCCCGGCCCTTGCCACGCCTGCGGGTGACGACCGCCACGCCCATCCGCAAGAAGGCCGGTCGCACCGAATACCAGCGCGGCATCCTGGCGCCCGACGCCGATGGCCGCTGGAGCGTGCGCCTGACCGGCATGCAGGGCTCGGGCATCCTGCGCTCGATGTCGGACGCCAACTGCATCCTCGAACTGGAGCATGAACGCGGCGACGTGGCTGCCGGCGAAGAAGTCTCGGTGGTGCTGTTCGACGGGCTGGTCTGAAACTGCCCCGGCATGAAAAAAGCGCGGCCAAGGCCGCGCTTTTTCGTTTTCTGGCCGAAGCATCAGCCGCTCAGACCGCCTCGTCGGTATCGCCCAGGTCCAGCTCTGCCGTCCCCAGCAGCTTCTGCGCACTTTCCGCCGGCAGCGCCTCCACCGACTTGAGCTTGCGGTTCATCTGGCGCGTACGGGTCTCGGCCTGATCGATGTTGCGGGCAGCGCGTTCCAGCGCCGCCTTGGTCGAGGCCAGCACTTCGCCGAACTTGCCGAACTCGGTCTTGACCGCACCCAGCACCTGCCACACTTCGGAGGACCGCTTCTCCAGCGCCAACGTGCGGAAGCCCATCTGCAGGCTGTTCAACAGTGCCGACAGCGTCGACGGCCCGGCGATGGTCACCCGGCAGCTACGCTGCAGATCGTCGGACAGGCCCGGTCGGCGCATCACCTCGGCATACAGGCCTTCGGTGGGCAGGAACAGGATCGCGAAATCGGTCGTCAGCGGGGGCGAGAGGTATTTCTCGGCGATGGTCTTGGCCTCGTTGCGCACGGCGCGCTCCAGCTCCTTGCCGGCGCTGGCCACGCCATCGGCGTCGGCGCGCTCGGCGGCATCGACCAGGCGTTCGTACTGTTCCTTGGGGAATTTGGCGTCGATGGGCATCCACACCGGCTCGCCCTCTTCCTTCGCTCCCGGCAGGCGGATGGCGAATTCCACGCGTTCGCCGGTGCCGCGCACGGTCTCGACGTTCTTGGCGTACTGCTCGGGCGTGAGCATCTGTTCCAGCAGGATTTCCAGCTGCACTTCACCCCAGGTGCCACGGGTCTTGACGTTGGTCAGCACGCGCTTGAGATCGCCCACGCCGGTGGCCAGCTGCTGCATCTCGCCCAGGCCCTGATGCACCTTGTCCAGGCGATCCGAGACCAGCTTGAAGGATTCACCCAGGCGCTGTTCCAGCGTGGCGTGCAGCTTCTCGTCCACGGTCTTGCGCATCTCTTCCAGCTTGAGCGCGTTGTCGTTCTGCAGATCCTTGATGCGGGCTTCCAGCGTGGCCCGCACTTCGCCCATGCGTTGGGCATTGGATTCGGTCAGTGCCGACAGTTGCTGGTTCAGGGTATCGCCGAAGCGCTTGAGCGAAACCGCCTGCTCTTCGCGGTTGACCTGTGCCTGCAGCGTCATGGACTGGCGCATGCTGTCCAGTTGCTGGGCGTTGGTTTCGTTCAGTTTCACCAGTTGCCGTGCGAAGCCGTCGATCTGCTGGTTCTGCAGGCCGGCCACGCTGGACATCTGCGTGGCCAGCGTCTGCTGCAACTGGGCAAAGTTGCTGCCCAGCTCCTGGCGCGTGCTCTGGGCGCTGGCCTGGACCTGGCTGCGCAATTCGCGCTCGATGCGCTCGCCGGTGTTCTGCTGGTGGCGTTGCAGCTCCTGCTGCAGTTGCAGCAGCATGTCCTCGATGGCAGCACCCGGATCGTCGCGCGAGCCGCCACGCAGCAGCACCAGTACCTGCAAGACAATGCCGACCACCACCAGGCCGGCCAGGATCATTTCGAATGTGTTCATGGGGGCTTACTCGGGCTTGTTGCGCATCCAGTCGGCGGTCTGGTAGAGCGCCGTCAGCAGGCGTTTCATCAGCTCGTCGGGCAGGCCCACGTCCTGCATGGCCCAGGTCATGCAGCGCAGCCACTGGTCGCGCTCGGAGATGCCGATGGGGAAAGGCAGGTGGCGTGCGCGCAGGCGCGGATGGCCGAATTTTTCCATGTACAGGCTGGGGCCGCCGGTCCAGCCGGAGAGGAACATGTAGGTCTTCTCGCGCGAGCCCTCCAGCGAAGGCGGATGCAGCGCGCGAATGCCGGCGAACTCCGGCTCCAGGTCCATCAGGTCGTAGAAGCGGTCGACCATCTCGCGCAGTTTTTCAGCGCCGCCGATGAGTTCGAACGTGGTGGGTTGGTTGGGATCTTCGATTTGCATAAGACCGCCATGATACCGCAGCCGCCCTGCCATCGTCGGGCCGGCCGGCTGCGATCTGCAGGGCGTTTGACCTGCCTCGGCTCAGGCTTCGCGCAAGGTCTGCAGGGGCGGACGACGCAGCACGTGACGCAGTCCAGCCCAGCCGCCCAACGCCGAGCAGGCTGCACCCAAGCCCATGCCGGCCACCCACACCAGCGGGCTGAAGCTCCAGTCGAAATTGAAGACGTAATGCGCCAGCGCCCAGCCGATGCCGGCCGCACCGCTGGCCGCCAGCAGTCCCGCCAGCGAACCCACCAGCAGCACTTCGATGCGCTGCGCCCGCGACAGCTCCTGGCGCGTGGCGCCCAGGGCGCGCAACAGGCCGGCCTCGCGCACCCGCTCGTCCTGCGAACCGGCCAGGGCCGCATACAGCACCAGCACGCCCGAGCAGAGCGTGAAGAGGAACAGGAACTCCACCGCCGAAATCACCTGTCCCACCACCTCCTGGATCTGGCGCAGCACGCTGCCGATATCGACCACGGTGAGATTGGGGAAGTCGCGGGTCAGGCGATTGCCCAGGGCTTCCTGCTGCGGATCCAGATGCACCGCCGTGATCCAGCTCTGCGGGGTATCGCGCATCAGGGTCGGGTTCAGGATCACGAAGAAATTGACCCGCAAGGAACCCCACTCCAGCTTGCGCAGGCTGGTCACCGGCGCCTCCACCAACTGGCCGGCGATGTCGAATTGCAGGCGATCACCCAACTGGATGCCCAGGGTCTGCGCCAGGCCGCGCTCCACCGAGGCCTCCGGCTGGCGATCGTCGTACCAGCGGCCGGCGACGATGCCGTTGCCGGGCGGGATCTCGGCCATGGTGGAGAGGTTGAATTCACGATCGGCCAGGCGCTTGGCGCGATCTTCCTGGTAATCCGCCGGGTTGACCGGGCGTCCGTTGATCTGCACCAGGCGGCCGCGGATCATCGGATACAGGGCGGCGTCCTTCACCCCGCCCTGCTGCAGCACCTGCTGCACCGCCTGGCGCTGGTCGGGCTGGATGTTGATGATGAAACGATTGGGCGCGTCGGCCGGGGTGGCCTGGCGCCAGGCACCTACCAGGTCGCCACGGATGACGGTCAGCAGCAGCAGCGCCATCAGGCCCAGCCCGAGCGCCACCACCTGCATCACGGCGGCTGCCGGTCGACGCTGCAGGCCGTCGATGGCAAAGCGCCAGCTCTGGCGATCCACCAGGCCGCGCATGGATCGTAGCGCCCGCAGGCACAGCCAGGCCACCAGCGCGAACAGGCCGAAGCCACCGAGGAAGCCTGCAATGGTCAGCAAGCCCAGCTTGAGGTCACCGGCCTGCCACAACAGCAAGCCCGAAAAGACCAGCGTCCCCAACACATAGGTGAGCACCGTCATCGCCTGCGGTGCGCCCTGGTCGCGCCGGATCACCCGGTTATGCGGCACATTGCGCAACTGCAGGATGGGCGGCAGCGCAAAGCCGACCAGCAACAGCAGACCGGTGGCCACGCCCTGCACCGCCGGCGCCCAGCCCGGCGCCGGCAAGGCGGTCGGCATGAAGCTGCCCAGCCACTGCAGCAGCGCAAAATGCGCGGCAAAGCCGACCAGCATGCCAATCACGCTGGCGACCAGGCCGATGACGATGAATTCGGTCAGGTACAGCCGCGTCACCTGCGCCTGGGTCATGCCGAAACAGCGCAGCATGGCGCAGGCATCCAGATGGCGCAGCATGAAGCGACGCGCCGCCATGGCCACCGCCAGCGCCGCCAGCATGGCCGAGAGCAGGCCCACCAGCGAGAGGAACTGTTCGGCCCGGTCCAGCGTGGCGCGCATCTCGGGACGACCGTTTTCCAATGACTCCAGGCGCACGCCGCGCAGCTTCTCGGCGTCGATCTGGCGCTCGATCTGCTTCTGGTAGCGCTGGACCTCCACGGCCGGGCCGGCGATCAGCAGCCGGTAGGTCACCCGCGAGCCGAGCTGCACCAGATGGGTGGCGGCCAGATCGGCTTGGCCCAGCATCACCCGCGGCGCGAAGTTGACGAAGGCGCTTCCGCGGTCCGGTTCCACCGAGATGATGGCGGCGATCTTCAGCGGCAAGTCGCCCAGCTTGATGGTATCGCCCAGCTTGACGTCCAGTTGCGACAGGATCTGCGGGTCCACCCACACCGTCCCCGGCTGTGGAATGCCTTCGGCCGGCCGGTCGCTGCCATCGGCGGCGCGCAGTCTGAGCTGGCCGCGCAGCGGATAGCCTGGCGTGACAGCCTTGATGGACGAGAGGACCGAACGTGCCGCATCGCCCTCGCCCGCCTGCGCCATGCTGGGAAAGACCTGGGTCTGGGCCTGCAACAGCCCCTGCTGGCCGGCCTGTTGCACCCATTGCGGCGGCAGCGGCTGGTCGGCCGCCACCAGCAGGTCGGCCCCCAGCAACTGGTGGGCGTCACGGGCCATGCCGGCCCGCATGCGGTCAACGAAGAAACCCACCGACGACAGGGCCGCCACCGCCACGATCAGGGCGATCAGCAGGAAGCGGAGTTCACCGGTACGCCAGTCGCGCAGGGTCATGCGCAATGCTTGTTGGAACATTCAGTCGCCAGGAAAAAAGGAAGAAGAAAGGAAGAAGAAAATGCGCAGGCCATACCTGCACCATCGCGGGAATACCGATTCCACGCCGCCTGCAGCCTCAACGCAACCAGAGCGCCACCAGCCCCACGGCCAGCAGCACGCAACCGGCGGTCAACATGCGCAGACGCGAACGCATGCGGTCCATGGTGGCGACCAGTTGCGCATTCTGCTCGGCCAGGGTGTTGATCAACTGGCTGGCTTCCAGCTGTTCGGCCTCCAGCTGCCGGATGCGCTGGGCGAATAGTTCGGCATCGCTGGCGGCCGGCATGGCCTCCTGCGCCTCCACTGCCGACTTGGCCTTGCGGGTGCGCGACCACAGGTCACGTGCGCCCTTGACGATGCCCGGGGTGGCCTGGACCACATCGCCCCAGGGAATCAACTTGATGGCAGACAACCAGCTCAATCCCATGTGTTTCTCCTTTGTCGGCAGGGTCGGATACGGCTTGTTGCAATTTCGTTGCACGCCTGGGAGAACCGTGACCCTGCACTGTCTTCTAAGACAGGCAAAATGCAATTCTATCCCGAGCATCCGGTAACCATGACGGAGTTTCCTGACGATGAAAGCCCCCCTGCCCCTGCTGGGCGCCCTGCTGTTCCTGTGCGCCGGCGCCAGCTACGCCGCCGATTGCAGCAAGGCCGCCACCCAGGCCGAAATGAATGCCTGCGCCTCGCAGACCCTGACCCAGAACGACAGCGACCTCAATGCCACCTATCTGGCCTACCGCGAGAAGCTGAGCAAGGCCCAGCAGAACCAGCTGCGCGAAGTGCAACTGGCCTGGCTGAAATACCGCGACCTGTCCTGCCGGTTCGAGAGCTCCGCCAGCGCCGGCGGCTCGGCGGCCACGCTGGCCCTGCAGACCTGCCTGGCCGACAAGACCCGGCAGCGCGCCGATGAGCTCAAGGCCCTGGCCGGTTGCCAGGAGGGTGACCTGAACTGCGTGCGCTAGGCAGTCGCAAACTTTCATGCTGTAATGCTCCCGTCTGAATTTTCAGACAGACGAATCCACACTGCCCAGGGAGTATTCAATGAAAAAATTGCTCATCGCCATCACCTCTTTCGCACTGGCCGCTCCGCTGCTGGTGGCAAGTCCCGCCATGGCGGAAAACGCCCAGCAGAACAAGATGAAGCAATGTAATGCGGACGCCACCGCTGCCGGCAAGAAAGGAGACGACCGCAAGGCCTTCATGTCGTCCTGCCTGAAGAAGGAGCAGCCCAAGCCGGCCACCCAGCAGGACAAGATGAAGCAGTGCAACGCCGACGCCGCCGGCAAGAAGGGTGACGAGCGCAAGGCCTTCATGTCGTCGTGTTTGAAAAAGGACAAATGAAGCTGAAGTGAAGGAAAAGGCAGGCGCAGGCCATTCCATCGGCCTCAGCGGCCTGCCCGGATGAAAAAAACCCGCAAGTTTGCGACTTGCGGGTTTTTTGTTGGGCGCGTGAGCCTGCGCCCGTGATTCAGTGCTGGGTGCGCTTGAAGAAGAACAGTCCCGCGCCCACCAGCATCAGCACGCCACCGAAGAAACGGTTCTGCGCCTTGATCGCCTTCTGGCTGCGGAAGAAGCGCTGCAGGCGGCTGGCCGCGAACGCGTAGCCATGCATTACCACCAGGTCCACCACCACCATGGTCACCGCCAGCACCAGCAGTTGCAGCCACAGGGGACGCTGGTGGTCGATGAACTGCGGCAGCACGGCCACCATGAAGACGATGCCCTTGGGATTGGTGGCATTGGTCAGGAAACCGGTCATGCAACGTTGCCACCAGAGCTGGCCACGATTGGCGCGGGCGGCGGCATTGGCCGCGTCCAGCGCTTCGCCCTGCTGCTCGGTCGGCACCGGCGCGCGCCATTGCGAAAAACCGAGATAGATCAGATACAGCGCACCGGCCACCTTGATGACGTTGAAGGCGGTTTCGGAGGCCACCAGCAGCGAACCGACGCCAGCCCCGGCGATGACCAGGATCACCACCAGCGCGATCTCCAGCCCGAGGATGGTGGCGCTGGTGCGGCGCACGCCGTAATTGAGACCGTGGCTCATGGACAGGACCGCGCCCGAACCGGGCGAGATGGCGATGACGCATGCAGCGGCGAAGAAGGTGAACCAGGTCTGGTAGTCCATGAGGCGCTCGGTGAGGCAAAAAGTGAAGGTGCTCATTATAAGCAAAGCCGCAACGATTGCTTACAAATCCACGATGAATTGAAACACTTTGACGTCGTCCTGCACGTCGGCGGCTCGTTATAGGAAGCAAGGCGCAAGGAAATGATGAAGCGATTACGCAAAATCAAGCGCCGAGCGTAACAACCACTTTCTAAAGGAAATTGCCATGAAAACCCAATCCGTCATCGTCGCTTCCCTGCTGACCGCGCTGGCCCTGCCGGTGTTTGCCCAGACCGGCGCCACCGCACCTGCCACTGCCGCGCCAGCTGCGACCACGGCCGCACCGGCCAAGGCGGAAGCAGGCAAGACCGAGGCGACGACCAAGGCCAAGGCCAAGACCAAGTCCGAACATCACGCCAAGCACAAGAAGGCCGAAAAGAAGGCCGCCGGCAGCGAAGCCAAGCCCGCAGCCGAGGCTGCACCGGCCGCCGCACCAGCTGCTGCCAAGACCAAGTAATCCTGCAGTACACCGTACGACCGAACACTGACACACCCCATCCGAACCGATTTTCGTCTCCTTGAAAGGACACCATCATGAACACCAAGACCATCATCGTTGCCTCCCTGTTGTCGGCCCTGACCCTGCCCGTGTTCGCCCAGACCGGCGCTGCCGCAGCACCGGCCGCCGCCCCGGCCAAGACCGAAGCCGCCAAGACCGAGGCTGCGCCCAAGGCCAAGCATCACGTCAAGCACAAGAAGTCGGAAAAGAAGGCCGAAGCCAAGACTGACAAGAAGGAAGCCACCGGCGAGCAAGCCAAGCCGGCCACCGACGGCGCCAAGAAGTAAGCCGTCCGCAAGGAGCAAGACCGGACGCGGTTGATCTTCAGCCACGCCCACCCATGTCAGGGATGACAGGGATGCCGCACCCTCGCCAAAGGCCAGGGTGCGGTATTTTTTTATATTGTTTAGATCATTGGAGCCAAGAATTCAGTCAGGCTGCCAGCGCAAGGCGATACGTTCGCCCTGTGTGACGAAGCGACTGCAGTCCATGCCGATGCCGGCGGCCAGGAGCAAGGTGTCGCCGGCCCACACCAGCGGCAGGTAGGGGCGCTCCCAGGCGGGGACATCGGCGCTCTGGTATTGCTGCTTGAGGCTGCGCGCCGGCCGGTTGTGTGCCAGCCTGACACGCTCGCCACCGCTGCGACCACAGACCAGCAGGGATTGCGACTGCAGCCAGGCCGGATCGAAGCCGCCCCGGCCATCGGCATCAGCCTCGGTACCTGAAACAGGCTCGAAATGCAGCGTGCCGTAGAAGGCCGGCACATGCACCTGGGCCTGGCCTTGCCAGCGCAATTGCAGGGACTCGCCCTCTTCCGGTGGCTTGCGGCGCGGGGCCAGGAAGACGCGGTCGCGATAGCGGTGTACTTCGCCATCGGGATGCGAGACACACAGTTGCGCCTCGACGTCGGCCTGCAGCAGTTGACTGCGCATCTCCTGCATCCAGGCCGCCGAGGGCATGCGCATGCCGCGCAGCGCAAACCAGTGGCGCATCAGATTGAGGAAGCGCTGCTCGCTCAACTGGCGCAGCGCCGGCATGCGCAGGTGATCGTCCTGCCGACATTGCTCCAGGTCCGCCTGGGCCACTTCACGCAGCAATTCCTGCGCGCCCTGGGCATGGCCCGCAGCGCGCGCCAGTCGCTGCTGGTAGCCGGGAAAGACCTGCCCCAGCGCCGGCATCACCTGATGACGCAAGGCATTGCGGGCGTAGCGCGGATCGTGGTTGGATTCATCCTCGATCCAGGTCAGCGACAGCGCCTGCGCGACGCTCTCCAGCTGCGCCCGCGTCACACCCAGCAACGGCCGCGCCATCTGGGTATCCGCATCCCCCAGCAAGGCTGGCGCAGCATTGCAGCGATCCATGCCGGACAGACCGGCCAGGCCGCTGCCGCGCAGCAGTTGCAGCAGCACGGTTTCGGCCTGGTCGTCGAGGTGATGCGCGGTCAGCAGCAGGCGCGCGCCCTGCTGGCGACACAGGCGCCCCAGAGCGGCATAGCGCGCCAGGCGCGCCGCTTCTTCCACGCCGCTGTCGGCAACCTGCTGCAGTTGTACCCGCTCGGCCTGAAAGGCCAGACCGCGCGCGTCGCAAAAGCCCTGTGCGTGCGCCAGCCAGGCGTCCGCATGAGGGCTGAGCCCATGATGGACGTGCAAGGCCACCAGCCTGCCACCCGCCTGCTGCGCCCAATGCGCGGCCACCTGCAGCAGCGCGGTGGAATCCAGCCCTGCGCTGTAGGCCACGGCCAGGGTGTCGCGACGGGCATCGAACCCGGCCAGCGCCAGCGTGGCCTGCAGGGCCTGCATCAGGCTGGCCAGGGTCTTGTCGTGGGAGGCGGAAGGATGATCGGACATGGGAAACGCGGCAGCTGAAAAGACAAACGCCAGCGAAGCAATCGCTGGCGCCTGAACGTGGGAAGCGGAAACGGTGGGGAAATTATTCCGCCGAATTCAATTCCTTGAACTTGCCGTAGGCCATCAGCTTTTCGTGACGGGCAGCCAGCAGGTCCTTGGTCTTCATGCCCTGGAACTGGCGCAGCGAATCCGACAGTGCGCGCTTGAGCAGGCCGGCCATCTGCTTGGGGTCGCGATGGGCGCCGCCCAGCGGTTCGTTGACGATCTTGTCGATCAGGCCGATGGCCTTGAGGCGATGGGCGGTCAGGCCCAGTGCCTCGGCGGCGTCGGCAGCGCGGTCGGCGGTCTTCCACAGGATGGAAGCGCAGCCTTCCGGCGAAATCACCGAGTAGGTCGCATATTGCAGCATCAGCACCTGGTCGCCCACGGCGATGGCCAGCGCGCCGCCGGAACCACCCTCACCGATGATGGTGGCGATCAGCGGCACCTTCAGCTCGGCCATCACGTACAGGTTGTGGCCGATGGCTTCGGACTGGCCGCGCTCTTCGGCATCGATGCCAGGGAAGGCACCGGGGGTATCGACGAAGGTGAAGATGGGCAGGCCGAACTTCTCGGCGACCTTCATCAGGCGCATGGCCTTGCGATAGCCTTCGGGCTTGGGCATGCCGAAGTTGCGCATGGCGCGTTCCTTGGTGTCGCGCCCCTTCTGGTGGCCGATCACCATGCAGGCCTGGCCATTGAAACGGGCCAGACCGCCGACGATGGACTGGTCGTCAGCGAAGGTGCGGTCGCCGTGCAGTTCGTGGAAGTCGGTGAAGATTTCGCGCACGTAGTCCATGGTGTAGGGACGTTGCGGATGGCGCGCGATCTGCGATACCTGCCAGGGGGTCAGCTTGGCGTAGATGTCCTTGGTCAGTTGCTGGCTTTTCTTGACCAGGCGTTCGATCTCTTCGGAGATGTCGACGGCCGAGTCGTCCTGCACAAAACGCAACTCTTCGATCTTGGCATCCAGCTCGGCGATGGCCTGCTCGAAGCCCAGAAAAGTCGTTGTCGATTTACTCATTGTGTTCCTTTTCAACAAGTCCGATCATCGGCGGGAGGCCGCCCCGGTGCGGGTTGCGGCGCGATGGTCCCGGATGGATCGGTTTGCCTTAAATCTTGAGAGGAGCGGAGTATACACCAGAGGCCTCCGCGCCCTCTTCCCCTTGGATCAATAATCGGATGGCAGCGGATCCAGGCTGCGCCACAGATACCAGGTGGCCACGGTGCGCCACGGTTCCCAGTTCGCGGCGACTTCGCGCGCATCGCTGCGCGAGACAGGCTCGCCCGAGAAATAACTGACGCTGATGCCCTTGAGCAATCCCAGGTCATCCAGCGGCAGCACGTTCGGGCGCAGCAGATTAAATATCAAAAACATCTCGGCTGTCCAGCGGCCAATCCCGCGGATCTGGATCATCTCGGCAATGACGGCTTCGTCTTCCATCTCCGCCCATTTGTCGGGATGTACCGTCTTGGCCTTGAAGTGGGCCGCCAGATCGAGAATATATTCGGCCTTGCGCTTGGACAGGCCGCAGGCAGCGAGCGCCTCGGGGCCGGTACGGATCACCTGACCCGGCGTGCAGCGCGGGCAGGCTTCCAGGAAGCGCTGCCAGACCGCATTGGCGGCCTTGGTCGAAATCTGCTGGCCGATCACCGAACGTGCCAGCGTGGTGAAGGCATCGCCCCGCACCGTCAATTGCAGGTCCCCGAACTGCGGGATGAGCTTGCGCATGATGCGGTCGCGCTTCATCAGCTCGGCCTTGGCCTCTTCCCAGTAGGCCGGGACGATCAGGCTGGGATCGAGCTCGCTGGCTTTTCGGTTGGTATTCAAATCAAGCTCTCCGCCATTCGGTCAGGCCGCCCGGTTTGTCTTCCAGAATGATGCCGGCGTCGGTCAGCTCGGCACGGATGCGGTCGGCTTCGGCAAAGTTCTTGCCGGCCTTGGCCGCCTTGCGGGCGTCGATCAGGGCTGCGATGGCCGCTTCGTCCAGGCCACCGGCTGCGCTGACCCCGCCCTTGAGGTATTCGCCCGGCGCGCGCTGCAGCAGGCCCAGGATGCCGGCCAGCGCCTTCAACTGGCGCGCCTGTGCCGGCGAGCGGCTGCGATTGACCTCGTTGGCCAGCTCGAACAGCACCGAGATCGCCACCGGGGTGTTGAAGTCGTCGTTGAGGGCATCGGCGAAGCGCTGGGCGTGGGCTTCGTCGGCGACCAGGCCGCCGGCCTCGGGCGGCACATCCTTCAATGCGGTATACAGACGGGTCAAGGCCTGGCGGGCGTCGTCCAGATGCGCATCCGAATAATTGAGCGGGCTGCGATAGTGCGCGCGCAGGATGAAGAAGCGCAGCACTTCCGGGTCGTATTGCTTCAGGACGTCACGGATGGTGAAGAAATTGCCGAGCGACTTCGACATCTTTTCGTTGTCGATGCGCACGAAGCCGTTGTGCATCCAGTAATTGACGAAGGTGTGCTGGTGCGCGCCTTCGGACTGGGCGATTTCATTTTCGTGGTGGGGGAACTGCAGGTCCTGACCGCCGCCGTGGATGTCGAAATGGTCGCCCAGCAAGTCGCTGGACATGGCCGAGCACTCGATGTGCCAGCCCGGACGGCCGCAGCCCCAGGGCGAATCCCACTTGGCCTCGTCGGGCTCGGTCGGCTTGGCCGCCTTCCACAGGACGAAGTCCAGCGGGTCGCGCTTGCCGGTGTTGACATCGACGCGCTCGCCGGCGCGCAGGTCGTCCAGCGACTTGCCGGAGAGCTTGCCGTAGCCGGGGAAGTCGCGCACCGAGTAATTGACGTCACCATCGCTGGCCTTGTAGGCCAGGCCGTTCTTTTCCAGCTTGCCGATCAGGTCCAGCATCTGCGGCACGTACTGGGTGGCGCGCGGCTCGTGATCGGGACGCTGCACGCCCAGGGCGCCGGCATCCTCGTTCATGGCGTCGATGAAGCGATGGGTCAGCTGGCTGATGGTTTCGCCGTTTTCCAGGGCACGCTTGATGATCTTGTCATCGATGTCGGTGATGTTGCGCACATAGGTCACGTCGTAACCGGAGGCGCGCAGCCAGCGCTGCACCATGTCGAACACCACCAGCACCCGTGCATGGCCGATATGGCAATAGTCATAGACGGTCATGCCGCACACGTACAAGCGCACCTTGCCGGGTTCGATCGGGGAAAAGGTCTGCTTATCACGCGCTAGCGTGTTGTAAATCTTGAGCTCGCTCATGGGATGGGAATTCTTGGGTTGGCGTGACCGCTGGGGGCGCCGGGTTCATGCGATTGCGTGGGGCCGCGCCGGAAAGCCTCCTGGCGCTGGCATGCCCCTGCCGGGGATCATTGTTCTAACAGCAGTTGCAACATGAACGGGTCACGGTAGCCAAACCTCTTTTTGTCTTACTTGTTTGTTATAAAATGCCAGCTTTCTTCGAATTTCTTCGAGTATAGCATCGATAAAACCATGGCCCCAGAATCACAAGAACAGACATCCATTCATGGTTTGCGCGGTTTGATCAGCAAGACTGCCCACAAGACAGCAGTGTTGTCCAGCCTGGTGGCCGCCCTGTTCGGGGTGCCTGCCGGGCTCGCGCATGCCAGTGAAATGTCTGACATCAACAAGCTGATGCGGGCAGGACAGTATGCCGAAGCACTGACCAAGACCGATGCCGTACTGGCGAAACACCCGCGCGATGCGCAACTGCGTTTCACGAAGGGGCTGATCTTAGCAGAACAAAACCGTTCTGCCGAGGCCATCGCGGTGTTCAGCAAGCTGACCGAGGATTTCCCCGACCTGCCCGAGCCCTACAACAACCTGGCCGTGCTGTACGCGGCCGACGGCCAGTATGACAAGGCCCGTGCGGCGCTGGACATGGCCATGCGCACCAACCCGACCTATGCCACGGCACTGGAAAACCTGGGCGACGTCTATGCCAAGCTGGCCAGCCAGGCCTATGACAAGGCGCTGCAGATCGACCCGGGCGCCAACGTGCCGCAACCCAAGCTGACCCTGCTGCGCTCGCTGAACGGCAACACCACCGGTGGCACCGTGCCGCGCCTGGCCTCGGCGGCCAGCGCCCAGCGCGATGCCAAGGCCAAGGCCGACGCCAGCGCCGCCGAACAGCAGCAGCGCGCCAAGGCCCTGGCGGTAGAAAAAGCGGCCCAGCAGGCGGCCGCCGACAAGGCCGAAGCGGAAAAGACTGCCATTGCCAAGGCCACCGCCGACAAGGAAAAGGCACAGGCCGACAAGGCCGCAGCGGACAAGGCTGCTGCCGACAAGGCCGCTTCGGATAAGGCAGCTGCGGAAAAGGCTGCCGCTGACAAGGCCGCGGCAGACAAGGCGCGCACCGACAAGGCGCGTGCCGAACAACTGGCCGCCGAGCAGTCTCGCGCGCAAAAGGCCGCTGCCGACAAGGCTGCCGCCGAGCAAAAGCAGGCCGAACTGCTGGCCCAGAAGGAAAAGGACAAGGCCGACAAGCTGGCCAAGGAACAGGCCGCCCGCGCCGAGAAGGAAAAAGCCGCCCAGGCGGCCGCCGAGAAGGCGCGCGCCGACAAGCTGGCCGCTGCCGAGAAGGCCAAGGCTGACAAGGCCCGCGCCGACAAGGAAAAGGCCAAGGCCGAAGCCGGTGCCGAACAGGAGAAGACAGCGATCCTGGCGGCCCTCAACGGCTGGGCCAAGTCCTGGAGCGACAAGGATGTACGCAGCTACCTGGGCCACTACGCCAGCGACTTCGACACCCCCAAGGGCGCGTCCCGCAAGGAATGGGCCGAAGAACGCCGCGCCCGCATCGAGGACAAGGGTCGCATCAGCGTCAAGGTCAGCAATGCCACGGTCAGCATCAGCGGCAACACCGCCACCGTGCGCTATCGCCAGATATATAATTCGGATCGGCTGACGGTGGACAGCCGCAAGACCCTGATATTCGTCAAACAGGGCAATCGATGGCTGATCAAACAGGAACGATCGGGAGGGTAATTGGTGGCTAGCGCTTTGCAAGGGCGTTCCATGCGCATGCTGGGACGCCTGCTGATGTTGTGTCTGGCAGCTCTGCCTTCGATGGGCAGCGTGGCCTCTTCTTCTTCCATTCCGCCGCAGAGCAGTCCGGCCGGCGCGGCCGAGGCCAAGCCTGATCCGGAGGCCTTGCTGATCGATATCTACAAGGATCTCGGCGCCAATCGCCTGCGCGAGGCCCAGGTCAAGGCCGATGCCCTGGTGGCGGCCTATCCCACTTTCCGCCTGGGCCATCTGGTACGGGGCGACCTGCTGCTGATGCATGCGCGACCGGTACGCAACTTCGGCGCCATGGCTGACGGCCCGGCCGACAAGCTCAAGGAACTGCGCGACGAGGCCATGGTGCGCATCCGCTCGCTGCAGGAAAAGCCGGATCCACATCTCATTCCCAAGGCCGTGCTGCAGGTCGGCGACGACCAGAAGAACGTGCTGGTGGTCGACACCACCCGCTCGCGCCTGTACGTCTATGAGAACCAGGGTGGCGAGCTGAAGTACCTGACCGACTACTACGTCTCGCAGGGTCGTTTCGGGGCCAACAAGAGCAAATCCGGCGACCAGCGCACCCCCATCGGCGTGTACTACGTCAACAACCGTATCCCCGGCCCCAAGCTGCCCGATTTCTATGGCACTGGCGCCCTGCCCCTGTCCTACCCCAATGAATGGGATAAGCGCAACGGCCGCAGCGGTTATGGCATCTGGCTGCACGGCACGCCCTCGGACAATTTCAGCCGCCCGCCGCTGTCCTCCGACGGCTGCGTGGTGCTGGCCAATCCCGACCTGCAGAGCCTGTATTCCACCGCCGAGGTCGGCCGGACGGTGGTGGTGATCAGCCAGCACGTGCAGTTCGTGGACAAGAGCGAATGGGCCAGGCAGCGTGACGCCGCCAGCGCCATGCTGGAAGACTGGGGCCAGTCGCTGGAAAACGCCGATGCCGACAAGGTCCTGTCGTACTATTCCCCCGAATTCCGCTCGGCCCAGGGCGAAAACCTGAGCACCTGGTTCGGCCGCCAGCAGAAGAGCCTGAACGGCGCGCGCTATACCAGTGTCAAACTGCGCGATGTCAGCCTGTTCCGCTATCCCGGCACACCGGAAGACATGATCGTCAGCACCTTCACCCAGGAGAGTGCCGTCGGCAAGAGCAAGAACGCGATCCGCAAGCGCCAGTACTGGGTGCGTGAAGGGTCGCAATGGAAAATCATTTACGAAGGCAACGCATGATCATTTCTCGTCGTCACCTGCTGCGCGTAGCGGCAGCCCTGTCCCTGTCGGCTACGCTGGCTTCTCCCGTGCTGGCCGCTGACGCGCCCCGCGTGCTGCTGAAAACCAGCATGGGCGACATCACCGTCGAGCTGAACCCGGAAAAAGCCCCGGTTTCGGTGGACAACTTCCTGAAGTACGTCAAGAAGGGCCAGTACAACGGCACGGTGTTCCACCGCGTCATCAACGGCTTCATGATCCAGGGCGGCGGCATGGACCAGAACCTGCGCGAAAAGCCCACCGATGCCCCTATCAAGAACGAGGCCAATAACGGTTTGAAGAACGAGGTTTATACTATCGCCATGGCGCGCACCTCGGCACCGCACTCGGCCACCGCGCAATTCTTCATCAACGTCGCCAACAACCGCTTCCTGGACTATCCGGGCCAGGATGGTTGGGGTTATGCGGTGTTCGGCAAGGTGATCGCCGGCACCGACGTGGTCGACAAGATCAAGCAGGTGCGCACCGGCGGCGGTGATGTCCCGACCACTCCGGTGGTGATCGAATCGGCCAGCATCGTCAAGTAGGTCTGAACCGCACCGGCATGCCAGGCGGGCCAGCGTTGCCCGCCTCGTTTTTTTATTTTTACCCTAAAGCAAAGGATTCAACATGGCAGTTCTGCTCACCACCAACCACGGCAACATCCGAATCGAACTGGACGCGGAAAAAGCGCCGAAGACCGTTGAAAACTTCCTGGCTTACGTCAATGCAGGTCACTACAACGGCACCATCTTCCACCGCGTCATCGACGGTTTCATGATCCAGGGCGGCGGCTTCGAACCCGGCATGAAGCAGAAGGAAACCAAAGAACCCATCGAGAACGAAGCCAAGAATGGCCTCAAGAACGAGCCCTACACCCTGGCCATGGCCCGCACCGCCGCCCCGCACTCGGCCTCGGCGCAGTTCTTCATCAACGTCAAGAACAACAGCTTCCTGGATTTCCCGGGCCAGGACGGTTGGGGCTACTGCGTCTTCGGCAAGGTCGTCGAAGGCACTGAAGTGGTCGACAAGATCAAGGGCGTCAAGACCACCCGCGCCGGCATGTTCGCCGACGTCCCGGCGGAAGACGTGGTGATCGAGAAGGCCGAAGTGGTCTGAGCCAGACCCTCTTCACCCCGACCATGACTGATTTCCAGTTCATGCAAAAAGCGCAACCGACGGTTGCGCTTTTTGTTTCCGACCTCCATCTGCAAGCCTCCCTGCCGCGTACCACGGCGGCCTTCCTGTCCTTCCTGCAGCACCAGGCGACGCGCACGCAGCAGCTCTACCTGCTGGGCGACATCTTCGAGTACTGGGCCGGCGATGACGATCTGGTCACGCCCTACAACCGGCAGATCGCCGATGCCCTGAAGGCCGTGCAGGCGCAAGGCGTGCAACTGTTCTGGATGGCCGGCAACCGTGACTTCCTGGTGGGCCAGGGCTTTGCGGAAGCCGCAGGGATGACGCTGCTGGACGACCCGACGGTGGTCACCCTGGCCGGTCGCCGCCTGTCGCTGGCGCACGGCGACGCCCAGTGTACGGACGACCTCGCCTACATGGCCTTCCGCGCCCAGGTGCGGCAGCCGGCCTACCAACAGCAATTCCTGGCGATGCCGCTGGCGCAGCGCAAGGCCATCATCGAAGGCATCCGCAAGAACAGCCAGGACGCCAACCAGAACAAGGAAATGGCGATCATGGATGTGAATGCCGATGCCATCGCCGCGCTCTTCGCGCAGACCGGCAGCGACGTGCTCATCCACGGCCACACCCACCGCCCCGCCCTGCATCGCCTGGAGGACGGTGAGATTCACAGACTGCGCTACGTCCTGCCGGACTGGGAATACGATGTCGAGACGCCGCGCGGTGGCTGGATCAGCCTGAGCGCCGACGGCGTGCTGCACCGGCATGATGCCCAGGGCGACGAGATCGCCTGAATCACCGCTCCCCTGCCCAGCCTCCCACCGCAGCCGGCATGATCCCGGCTGCGGACTCCGACCTCACTTCAATCCACCAGCCGGTTCAACTGGGCGGCGTCGAAGTGCGTTGTTTCTTCCAGTCGTCGACACCCTATCCCCGCGCTCTTCAAGGCAGCCAGCACCACCTCGAGCTGCTGCTCCTGCGCCGCCACCTGGTTGATCAGGCCATGCAGCGCCTTGGAGAGCGGGTCGTCGCCATTGGGCATGACGCCATAGGCCGCAAACAGCCGGGCTGTCGCCTGGTCGCGCTCGACCGCCGCGGGATTACGCTCGACGATGCGCGCCGGGTTGCCGACCGCCGTGGCGCCGGCCGGTACTTCCTTGGTCACCACCGCATTGGAGCCGACCTTGGCGCCGTCGCCCACCGTAAATCCACCCAGGACCTTGGCACCGGCACCGATGATGACGCCGCGTCCCAGGGTGGGATGGCGCTTGGCGCCCTTGGACAGCGAGGTACCGCCCAGGGTCACGCCCTGGTAGATGGTGGAATCGTCACCGACCACAGCGGTCTCGCCGATGACCACGCCCATGCCGTGGTCGATGAAGACGCGGCGGCCGATGGTGGCGCCGGGATGGATCTCGATACCGGTGAACGTACGCCCCAGTTGCGAGATGAAGCGCCCCAGCCACTTCAGGTCGGCGTGCCAGCAGGCCTTGGCCCAGCGATGCAGGATCACCGCATGCAGGCCGGGATAACAGGTCAGCACCTCCCAGCTATTGCGTGCGGCGGGGTCGCGCTCACGGATGCTGGCGATGTCTTCTCTGAGTCGGCTGAACATGGTGGATTCCTGAAACGTTGAACGAACTGCGGGGTGGAACGACAAAAAAAATCGCCGGACGCAAAGTCCGGCGATGTTGTCATGCGGGGATGACCGGACTTACCTGGGCAAGCGCTGACGTCGCGCCTCGTACAGACACACGCCCGATGCCACCGACACGTTCAGGCTCTCGACCGAACCGAACATGGGGATGTTGACCAGCACGTCGCAGGTCTCGCGGGTCAGGCGACGCATGCCCTCGCCTTCGGAACCCATGACCAGCGCGGTTGGGCCGGTGAAGTCGCCCTCGTAGAGGCCCTTCTCGGCGTCGTCCGTGGTACCGATGATCCAGACGCCGCGCTCCTTCAGGTCGCGCATGGTGCGCGCCAGGTTGGTGACGGTGATGTAGGGCACGGTATCGGAGGCGCCGCTGGAGACCTTCATGGCCGTGGCGTTGAGGCCCACGGCGCGATCCTTGGGGGCGATCACGGCGTGCGCGCCGGCACCGTCGGCCACGCGCAGGCAGGCGCCCAGGTTGTGCGGATCGGTGATGCCGTCCAGGATCAGCAGCAGCGGCGGACCGACCACGGCGTCCAGCAGTTCATCCAGGGTGCGCGCCAGCGACAGTGTGGCGGCCTTGGCGACCACGCCCTGGTGACGGCGCGTACCGACCATGGCCGACAGACGCTGGTCGTCGGCCTGGATGATGCGCACATTGGCTTCCTTGGCCGCATGCAGCATATCCAGCATGCGGCGGTCGCGGCGCTCGGCATCCACGTAGATCTCGTCCACCGAGGAAGCCTCGTGGCGGATGCGGGAGGTCACGGCATGGAAGCCGAAAATCATTTTGCTCTTCATAAATCCTGCTTGTGTCTTTCGTCTTGCGGTCAAATCATTCCATCAAACCCGGTCGCAGGCTGCCTGGGCAGCTGGCGGCCGGGGACATGCTCATCGCTTCTTCTTGCCGCCCTTGTTGAAACCCTTGGCGGCGGCGCGCTTGCGGTCGGCTTCGCCGGCGCGGGCGTGGCTGGCGCCGGTCTTGGCCTGGGCACCACCCTTGGCACCCTTGCCCTTGGCGGCCACGGCGGCCGGCTTGGGCGCGGCGCCCTTCTTGGCGCGGGTTGCCGGTTGACCGGCGTCACCGCCGGCGCCGTTCCCGGCCGCATTCCTGGCCGACCCAGACTTGCCACGCGCGGCACTTTCGGCGCGCTTGGCTTCATTCTTGATCAGGGTGCGGATGCCCGGTTCGTTGACCAGCGACAGATCGATCTTGCGTGCATCCAGGTCGACCCGGCTGACCTGCACGGTCACGCGATCGGTCAGCTGGTAGCGGATGCCGGTGCGTTCGCCGCGCAGTTCGTGGCGCGCTTCGTCGTACTGGAAGTAGTCGGCCCCCAGTTCGGTGACGTGCACCAGGCCTTCGATATAGAGCGCATCGAGCTGCACGAAGATGCCGAAGGTGGCCACGCCGGCGATGGTGCCGGTGAATTCCTCGCCCAGCTTGTCGCGGATGAAGTAGCACTTCAGCCATGCTTCCACGTCACGCGAGGCCTCGTCGGCGCGACGTTCATTGGCCGAACAGTGCAGGCCCAGCGCTTCCCAGATCGCCAGGGCGCTTTCGCCACGCGGCTTCTTGCCGGCGGCCTTGTCGGTGGCGCGCTGCAGTGCCTGCGCCTTGCGGGCGGCCGGCGAGATCGAGGTATTGAGCGCGCTGCTGTCGATACCCTTGGGCTCGTAGCGCTTGCCCTGCAGCACGGCCTTGATGGCACGATGGGTCAGCAGGTCGGGATAGCGACGGATCGGGCTGGTGAAGTGCGCGTAGGACTCGTAGGACAGGCCGAAGTGACCGATGTTGTCGGGGCTGTAGACCGCCTGCTGCATGGAGCGCAGCAGCATGGTCTGGATCAGGACCGCATCCGGACGCGCCTTGACCTTGGGCATCAGCTCCGCATAGTCGGACGCACTGGGGGTGTCGCCCCCACCCAGGGTGAGGCCCACCTGCTTGAGGAAGGTCCGCAGCTGGGTCAGCTTTTCCTTGGTCGGGCCGGCGTGGATACGGTACAGCGCCGGGTGATCGTGACACTTCAACAGGTCGGCCGCGCACACGTTGGCCGCCAGCATGCACTCTTCGATCAGGCGGTGCGCATCGTTGCGGGTGCGCGGCAGGATCTTCTCGATCTTGCCGGCGGCATTGCAGACGATGTAGGTCTCGGTGGTCTCGAAGTCGATGGCACCACGCGCCTGGCGCGCCGTCAGCAGCGCCTGGAAGACTTCGTAGAGGTGCGTCAGGTGCGGCACCAGACCGATCCGGCGCGCCGCCTCCGGGCCCTTGGTATTGCCCAGGATCGAGGCCACTTCGGTATAGGTCAGGCGGGCCGCCGAATGGATCACGGCAGGATAGAACTGGTAGGCCTTGATCTCGCCCTTGGCGGTGATCACGGCGTCGCAGACCAGGGTCAGGCGATCGACATCGGGGTTCAGCGAGCACAGGCCGTTGGAGAGCTTCTCCGGCAGCATCGGGATGACCCGGCGCGGGAAATAGACCGAAGTGCTGCGCTCCAGCGCGTCGGTATCCAGGGCATCGTTGGGCTTGACGTAATGGCTGACGTCGGCGATCGCCACGATCAGGCGGTAACCCTTGGTGCGACCGATCTTGACCGGTTCGCAATAGACCGCGTCATCGAAGTCGCGGGCATCTTCGCCGTCGATGGTGACCAGCGGGACATCGCGCAGATCGACCCGGTCCTTCAGATCGGCCGCCTTGACTTCGCTGGGCAGCTTGGCCGAGAGCTTCTTGGCCGCTTCCGAGAATTCGTGCGGTACGCCGTACTTGCGCACGGCGATTTCGATTTCCATGCCGGGGTCGTCGATGTCGCCGAGGATTTCGACGATCTTGCCCACGGGCTGGGTATAGCGTGACGGATGCTCGGTCAGTTCGACGCTGACCACCTGCCCGGCCTTGGCCTTGCCCGGCGAGCCGGCCAGCAGCACGTCATGGCCGATGCGCTTGTCTTCGGGGGCGACCACCCATACGCCGTTCTCGTTGAGCAGACGACCGATCACGTGGCTGTTGGCGCGCTCCACCACTTCGACGATAGTCCCTTCCGGACGGCCGCGACGGTCGGTGCCGACGATGCGGGCCTGGACGCGGTCCCCGTGCATGACCTTCTGCATTTCCTTCTCGGGCAGGAACAGGTCGGCGCTGCCATCATCGGGCAGCAGGAAACCGAAACCATCACGGTGGCTGGAAACGCGGCCCAGGATGAAGTCGGGTGAATGGGTCAGTTTGTAATGACCGGCGCGATCCGGCTTGATCTGGCCGTCACGCTCCATGGCGTTGAGGCGGCGCGTCAGGCCATCCATTTCTTCAGGCTTGACGCCGAGCGCGGCTGCCAGTGCGGCAGCGTTTTGCGCGCCGGACGAAGTGCGCAGGATGCCGAGGATCTCTTCCCGGCTGGGAATGGAATAGGGAAATTGGCTCAAAAGTTTCGTTTCGCGCAATTGTTATAAATGCCGGGGCAAGCATCGCCCGGACCGATGGAAGCCCCTAGTGTAACGGAGTTGCTGCCATTTACCTAACCGCAATACGGAGGAAGAAGGGGGTCAAGCTTTCGTATTACAACGAAAAAACACCTAGGAGATCAAGAAAAGTATTGACAGCCAGCGAATACCCTCTATAATTACGTTCTTCGCTTTACAGCGCAGCCCACGTGGCGGAATTGGTAGACGCGCATGGTTCAGGTCCATGTGCCGCGAGGTGTGGGGGTTCGAGTCCCTCCGTGGGCACCAAACAAAAAAGGTCGATTGACGCAAGTCAGTCGGCCTTTTGTGTTTTGGGGCACACGAGCAAAGCGCCTGCGCGCTTTGCCCTCCTTCCCTAGCTACCCGCGCAGCCGGAACACGCTCACCGTCTCGCTCAGGGCAGCGGCCTGTTCCTGCATCTGGCGCGCTGCGGCGGCGGCCTGCTCCACCAGCGCTGCATTCTGCTGGGTCGCCTCGTCCATCAGGTTGATGGCCTGGTTGACCTGCTCGATGCCGTCACTCTGCTCCTGCGAGGCAGACGTGATCTCGCCCACGATGTCGGTCACCCGGCGCACGCTGGCCACCACTTCCTCCATGGTCGTGCCGGCCTGCTCGACCAGCTTGCTGCCGGCCTCGACCTTGCCGACCGAATCGCCGATCAATTCCTTGATTTCCTTGGCCGCACTGGCCGAGCGCTGGGCCAGTGTACGCACTTCCGACGCCACCACGGCAAAGCCGCGGCCCTGCTCGCCGGCGCGGGCCGCTTCGACGGCAGCGTTCAAGGCCAGGATGTTGGTCTGGAAGGCGATGCCATCGATCACCGCGATGATGTCCACGATCTTGCGCGAGGAATCGTTGATCGACCCCATCGTCGCCACCACTTCGGACACCACCGAACCACCCTGCACCGCCACCTCCGAGGCGGAGACCGCCAGCTGGTTGGCCTGGCGCGCATTGTCGGCATTCTGCTTCACGGTGGAAGTCAGTTCTTCCATGGCCGAGGCGGTCTCCTCCAGCGAACTGGCCTGCTGTTCGGTGCGGTTGGACAGGTCCAGGTTGCCATGGGCGATTTCGGTGGAGGCCGTGGCAATGGTGTCGGTCCCCTGGCGCACGCGACTGACGATGCCCACCAGGTTGTCGTTCATTTCCTTCAAGGCGCGCATCAGCTGGCCGGTTTCGTCACCCCGGCTGACCTCGATCTGATTGTCCAGCTGGCCCTTGGCCACGCGGCTGGCCACGTCAACCGCCTTGTTCAGCGGTGCCGTGATGGAGCGCGTAATGGCCAGCGCCAGCACCACTCCCAGGAGGATGGCGATCACCCCCAGGGTCGCCATCACGATGCGCGCCGTCCGGAACAGGCCATCGATCTCCACCGTCAGGCCCTGGATGCGCTCGGTCTGCATGTTCGCCAGCTTTTCGATGGCGGCCAGGTAGACCCGCGTACTGGGCAACAGCTGCTCGTCGACCACCTTGCGGGCGGCTTCCTCGTTACCGGCATCCTTTTCCTTGAAGACGGCGGCGTTGGCGGCCAGCACCACCTTGCGCCGCTCGTTGATCTCATTCAGACCGGCCCGCCCGGCGTCATCGGTGATCAGTTCTTCCATGCGCTTGACCAGCTCATTGTTCTTGCTGATGGTGGCGCCGATTTCCTGCTTGTAGAACTTCTGCTGTTCCGGGTCGGCATTCTTGGCCGCAGCCACGATGCGCCCGACGTTGATCTCGATGGACTTGTAGAAGGTATTGACCAGCCGCTCCTTGACCAGTGCATCGTTGACCATCATGTCGTTGAGCTTGCCTACGGCCTGCAGGCGCCAGATGCCGATGCCGGTGATCATTGCCATCAACACCAGGACCGCCGCAAACGCCAACCCCAGGCGGACGCCGATTGTCATATTCTTCATTGCTTTTCCATCTCCCATTGTGTGAGACGCAGACATTGCGACCGCGTCACTCCCCGCTTCCGCATCCCCATGCGGATGAATCATTATCGGTCAGGTGATGTCGCACTTGAGATGCCTTGCGTCAAATCGGCAGAAATCTTTTATCATCCGGGGCAGACGCTACCGATCAGTAGCGAGCCTCGGAAAGCGAGCTTTTCTTCCCGGGCGCCACCCTCATCAACCCTCATTCTGCGAACGCAATGTCCCAATTCGAGAATTCCCTGGTCTGGTTCCGCCGCGACCTGCGCCACACCGACCATGCGGCCCTGTATCACGCGCTGTCGCAGAGCGCCAACGTCTGGTGCGCTTTCGTCTTCGATACCGACATCCTGGACGCCCTCGAGGCCGAAGGGGTCAGCCGCGACCGTCGCATCGACTTCCTGCTGGCCAGCGTGGCAGAGCTGGATGCCGCCTTGCGCAAGGCCGGTGGTGGTCTCATCGTGCTGCATGGTTCAGCCGCCCAGCGCATCACCGAACTGGCGGCCGAACTGGAGGTGCAGGCGGTCTTCACCAATGCCGACTATGAGCCGGCCGCCATCGAGCGCGACC
The DNA here is from genome assembly GCF_002870055.1 of Herbaspirillum sp. BH-1. NCBI lineage: Bacteria > Pseudomonadati > Pseudomonadota > Betaproteobacteria > Burkholderiales > Oxalobacteraceae > Herbaspirillum > Herbaspirillum sp. BH-1. The sequence continues at coordinate 26,025 of NZ_PKOI01000030.1, forward strand.
AGTTGGTAGCGCGACAACTGAAGAAACAAGGCGCACTGCTGCTCAGCTACAAGGATCAGGTCATCTTCGAAAAAGATGAAGTATTGACCCAGTCGGCCAAGCCCTTCTCGGTCTTCACGCCCTACAAGAACGCCTGGATGGCCAAGCTGGCAGCCGCCGGTGGCGACTTCTACCTGAAACCCTATCCGGTGGAAAAATACCTCAAAGCGCTGGCCAAACCGCCTGCCAGACTGGACCACACCCTACCCACCCATGCGCAACTCGGTTTTGAGCCCAGCAATCTGCAGGAACTGAAGATCCCCACCGGCATGTCCGGGGGCCAGGCGCTGCTGGACGATTTCCTGGGGCGTATCGGGGCCTACGGTACGGCGCGTGATTTCCCGGCGGTGAAGGGGCCGTCCTACCTGTCGGTCCACCTGCGCTTTGGCACCGTGTCCATCCGCACGTTGGCGCGCGCGGCCATGCAGGCCATGCACGCCGGCCAGGGGGCGGCCGGGGCGGCGGTGTGGCTGTCGGAGCTGACCTGGCGCGATTTCTACTTCATGATCCTTCACCACCATCCGCGTGTGACTGAAAAAGCCTTCAAGCCAGAGTACGACGCCATCCGCTGGGAACAGGGCCCGCATGCCGAAGAACTGTTCGCCGCCTGGTGCGAAGGCCGCACCGGCTACCCGCTGGTGGATGCGGCCATGGCCCAGATCAACCAGACCGGCTACATGCACAACCGCCTGCGCATGGTGGTGGCCAGCTTCCTGACCAAGGACCTGGGCATCGACTGGCGCTGGGGTGAGCGCTATTTCGCCATCCACCTCAACGACTTCGACCTGTCTGCCAACAACGGCGGCTGGCAATGGGCCTCGTCCTCGGGCTGCGATGCCCAGCCCTATTTCCGCATCTTCAACCCGGTCACGCAGTCGGAGAAGTTCGACCCCGACGGCAAGTTCATCCGCCGTTATCTGCCGCAGCTGGCCAAGCTCTCCGACAAACGCATCCACGCGCCGTGGACAGCCACGCCGGACGAGCGCATGGATGCGGGCGTGACGCTGGGCCAGAACTATCCGCGTCCCATCGTGGACCACGCCCAGGCGCGCGAGCGCACGCTGGAACGTTATGCGGTGGTGAAGAAGGCCGAATAAGCCCGACGACCGATCTGCATGGGCAAGAAAAAACGGACTGCAACTCACATTGCAGTCCGTTGTTCATTTCGCCGGGAGGATCACTCCGACATGACAGGCTCCACCTTCTTGTCCTGATCGAAGCGGATCGGCGGCACCCGTCGCACCATCCACAGGCCCACCAGCGCGGCCACGATGGCAATGGCGATGCCCATGTGGATGGCCCCGACCAGCGCGTCACGGGCCGCATCCAGCAAGGCCGAGCCATTGTGGCCGGCCTGCATCAGCTGGGCCAGCAGCACCGACTGGATGTCGTGGTTGACCAGCACTTCCGGGTCGCTGAAATCCTTGAGCCACTGGGCGGCATGATCGCCCTCCAGCGCCTTCTGCACGCCGGCACCATACATCTGGCTGACCAGCGTGCCGGTGATGGCGGTCCCCAGCATCCCGCCGATCATGCGCAGGGACTGCAGCAAGGCGGTGGCGATGCCCAGGTGCTCGCGGGCCGCAGCCTGCTGGGCGAACACCGTCAGGTTGGGCAAGACCAGCCCCAGCCCGAAACCGCCGGCCAGCATCACCGCCAGCAGGAAGCCGTTGCCGGTATTGCGGTCGCACAGCACCACCCCCAGGCAGGCGGCGGCGATCAGGGCGAAACCCAGGTTCATCATCAGGTTGGGGTTGGGAATGCGGGTGATGATGCGGCCATTGACGATGCTGGCCACGGTAATACAGGCCACCAGCGGCGTGATCAGCAGGCCGGCCTCACGCGGGCTCAGGCCGAAGCCGCCCTGGAACAGCAGCGGCGCATACATCAGCAGCGAGAACATGGCAAAGCCGGCCAGCACCGATAGCAGGAACAGGCTGGCCAGCGCCCGGTCACGCAGCATCTCGAAGGGCAGGATGGGTTGCGCGGCGCGCTGCTCCCACTTCCACAAGGCATAGAACGCTGCCACCGAGAGCAGCAGCAAGGCCAGCATGCCGCCGGTGATGCCGCGCTTGGGCAAGAGCTCCACCAGCAATTGCAGGCTGCCCAGCGACAGCGAGATCAGTAGCGCGCCCGGCCAGTCCAGCCGCATCTTGCCCGCATGCTGCATATGCCGGATGTGCGGCACGAAGCGCCAGACGAAGAACAGCGAGATCACGCCGATGGGCAGGTTGCAGTAGAACACCCAGCGCCAGCCCAGGCCCTGCGTGAGGAAGCCGCCCAGCGACGGCCCCACGGCAGTGGCGATGCCGAACGAGGCCGACAGGATGATCTGCCAGCGCAGCCGCACGCGGGGATCGGGAAACAGGTCGGCAATCGACGCAAAGCAGGTCCCCACCAGCATGCCCCCGCCGATGCCCTGCAGGCCGCGCGCCAGCACCAGGAACAACATGCTGTCGGCCATGCCGCACAGGGCCGAGGCACCGACGAAGACCACGATGGATGCGATCACGAAGGGCTTGCGGCCGAAATAGTCACCCAGCCGCCCGAAGATGGGCACCGTGATCACCGAGGTCAGCAGATAGGCCGTCGCCACCCAGGCATAGAGTTCGAAGCCCTTCAGCTCGGCCACGATGGTGGGCAATGCGGTGCCGACGATGGTCTGGTCCAGCGCGACCAGCATGATGACGAAGCAGATACCGAGCGTGGCCAGCAGGGATTCACGGAACGGCAGGACTTGGCCGCTGGAGTGGGCGGCGGCGGTGTGTTGGGCCATGTGGCGAGGGATGCAATCCGGAAGTTGCGCAGGTGCGCCAATCCGCCATTCTAGCGCCGCAGCGTGCGCCCTGCAGATCGCCTCACCGCAGCCTCACAGCAGCCTCACAGCAGCAACTCGTAGCGCCGCTCGTTGAGCTTCACGCCCCAATGCGAGCCGATGCGCTGCTCGGCCAGCACGAAGCCATGTCGTTCATATAACGCATTTGCTGCGTGCAGTCCCTCGAAGCTCCACAGGTAGATGGAAGGATAATCCCGCTCGGCGCAAGTGCGCACCGCCTCGGCCACCAGGGCATCGCCGACGCCGCGCCCGCGCAGTTTTTCGGAGGCGATGAACCAGCGTAGCCAGGCGCCCTGCTGCTGTGCATGCTGGCCATCGATGGTGAGCGAGCCCTCGACGCGCCCGTGAACGGCGGCGGTCCAGAAACCGTCGCGGCTGTCGTCGTAGCGACTCATGAAGGCGGCCAGCTCGGTGGCGATGCGCGCTTCGAAGTAGACCCCGAAGCTCCAGTTTTCGGTGTAATAGGCGGCGTGCAGCTCGGCTACCCGCCCGATGGCGCCTGGCAGATAGCCGCGCCGGATGTGGATGTCGTCCAAGGCTTGCCTCCCGGTCAGGGCGGCTGCGGCCGTGGCACCGCAACACCCTGACGGGCGCTGCGGCTTGCACCGGGCTCAGTCGCCAGCGATGGTCATGTTTTCCAGCAGGATGGAACCGGTTTCCTTGGTTCCGCGCACCAGCGTGTCGTTACCCACGGCGACGATCTGGCGCAGCATGTCCTTCATGTTGCCGGCGATGGTGATCTCCTCCACCGGGTACTGGATGACACCGTTCTCGACCCAGTAACCGGAGGCGCCACGCGAATAATCGCCGGTGACGTAGTTCACGCCCTGCCCCATCAGCTCGGTCACCAGCAGGCCGGTCCCCATCTTCTTCAACATGCCCTTGAAGGTGTCGGCCTTGGTGGTCAGGTCCGAGCGCAGTGTCAGGTTGTGCGATCCGCCGGAGTTGCCGGTGGTCTGCATGCCCAGCTTGCGCGCCGAATAGGTGGACAGGAAATAGCCCTGCACCACGCCATCCTTGACCACTTCGCGCTTGACGGTGCGCACGCCTTCTTCATCGAAGGGCGCCGAGCCCACGGCACCGATCACGTGCGGATCTTCCAGGATCTGGATGTGCTCGGGGAAGACCTGCTGGCCCAGCGAATCCAGCAGGAAGGTGGACTTGCGATACAGCGCACCACCCGAGACCGCCTGCACGAAGGCGCCCAGCAAACCGGCCGCCAGCGGTGCCTCGAACAGCACCGGGCACTTGCGGGTGCTCAGCTTGCGTGCATTCAGGCGCGCCAGCGCGCGTTCGGCGGCGTAGCGGCCGATGGCTTCCGGCTTGGCCAGCAGCTTGGGGTCGCGCTTGGAGGAATACCAGTCGTCGCGCTGCATGCCCGCGCCCTTGCCGGCAATGGGCGCCACCGAGATGGTGTGGCGCGAGAACGGGTAGCCGCCCATGAAGCCACGGCTGTTGGCTGCGATGAAATGCGAGTGTTGCACATAGACCCCGGCCCCTTCGCTGTTGCTGATGCGGGGATCGGTCTCCAGCGCCGCTGCCTCACAGCGTTGGGCCAGCGCCACAGCTTCTTCGGTGGAAATGTTCCATGGCGAAAACAGTTTCAGGTCGCGCGGCGCCATTTCCAGCATCTCGGCCTCGGGCAGGCCGGCGCAGTCATCGATGGAGGTGAAGCGGGCGATGTTGTAGGCCGCTTCCACCGTTTCCTTCAGCGCCTGCTGCGAGAAATCCGAGGTGCTGGCATTGCCGCGCCGTACCTGGCGGCCTTCTCCGAGGAACACCGTGACACCGATGCCCTTGTCCTTGTTCTGCTCGATGGTCTCGATCTTGCCCTTGCGCACCGCTACCGACAGGCCACTGCCTTCGCTGATATCGACGGCGGCGTCCGAGGCGCCCTTGTCACGGGCATAACGCAGGACATCCTGCGCCAATTGCTTCAACTGATCCTGACTGTGCGTAAATGGGGTATCGCTCATGAGCCTGTTTTCTCTGAAATGCGGGTAAAACGGTTATCATAGCAGTCGTTAAGCTTTATTTCTCGAAGTCACGATATGCCCAATGCCAACCGCGGCGCTGTCGGATTCCAGTCCAGCGAATTCGAACAGGAATACGACCGCCCCTCCAAGTCCCAACTCAAGCGCGAGATGGATGCCCTGCAAAAACTGGGCGAATCGCTGGTCGCCGAACCGCGCGACCGCGTCAAGCGCGTCCCCATGCCGGAAGACGTGCGCGATGCCATCCTCGAATGCCAGCAGATCAAGGACCACGAAGGCCGTCGCCGCCAGATGCAGTACGTGGGCAAGAAGATGCGCACACTGGAGCCGGATGAACTGGCCATCATCCAGAAGACCATCGACAGCTGGCACGGCGCCTCCAAGGCCGAAACCGCCGCCATGCACGCACTGGAGCGCCGCCGCGAAAAGCTGCTGGCCGACGACCAGGCCCTGACCGAACTGCTGGACCGCCATCCCGAGGTCGATGCGCAGCACATGCGCACGCTGATCCGCAATGCCCGCAAGGAACAGTCCGAGCACAAGCCGCCCAAGGCCTACCGCGAAATCTTCCAGATCCTCAAGCAGCTGCAGACCCAGGCCAACCTGGCCAAGGGCGAAGCGGTCGAGGACCAGGATCAGCAGGACGACGATGAGCGTTGAAGCCCAGGCCGGCCAGCGCGAGGTGCTGCGGGTCGGACTGGTCTCGATCTCGGACCGCGCCTCCGGCGGGGTCTACCAGGACCAGGGCATCCCGGCCCTGCAGGAATGGCTGGGCAGCGCGCTGACCACCCCGTTCCAGATCGAAACCCGCCTGATCCCCGACGAACGCGCCCAGATCGAACAGACCCTGATGGAACTGGTCGACGTCGCCGCCTGCGACCTGGTGCTCACCACCGGCGGCACCGGCCCCTCGCGCCGCGACGTCACGCCCGAAGCCACGCTGGCCATCGGCACCAAGGAAATGCCGGGCTTCGGCGAGCAAATGCGGCAGATCAGCCTGCAGTTCGTGCCGACTGCCATCCTGTCGCGCCAGGTGGCTGTGATCCGCGAGACCGAGCGCCACGCTGCGCTGGTGCTGAACCTGCCGGGCCAGCCCAAGTCCATCCGCGAAACACTGGAAGGCCTGAAGGAGGCCGATGGCAAGGTCAAGGTGCCGGGCATCTTCGCCGCCATCCCCTACTGCATCGACCTCATCGGTGGCCCCTACATCGAGACCGACGACACCGTCTGCAAGGCCTTCCGCCCCAAGTCGGCGATCCGGCCGGCGACCAAACCCTAGGGCATGTTCACACTGAATCTGCGAAAGCAGATTCAGTGTGAACAGACGCTAGTTCGGACACTTCCCTTCATCCGGCCCGCCGCACAGCGTGGCCGCGTTCAGCAGATCCAGGAACTGCTGCAGACCCGCCGGGCTGATCCGGTAAGGGTATTGCTTCAGTGCGTTCTCGGTCGGCGGCCGCCAGCTGAACTGCACCACGAACAGCCGTTCCTTGCCCTGATAGACCGCCAGCACCGTCCCCTCGCCATACGGGGCCGAGGGACCGACGCGGTCGCAGAAGCCACCGCTGACCGACAGCGGGATATTGTTGGTGCTGCCATCCTTCTGCGACATCGGCACGAAGCGCCCCGGGCAATTGCGCTGGGCACCCTGCATCACCTCGCTCAGGGCCACCTGCGGCACGGTCACATTGCGCGCCCGGATGTTGGCCAGCAGGCCGGCGTCGGGAAAACTGCGGCGCTGCACGCCCATATAGCCCTCGCGCCAGGAATCGTGCGCCTCGTTGGCGGGCAGGAAGTCGACCACGTAATCGCCCTCCGGATCACCATTCATGTAGGCCAGCCGCCAACCCGGCGGCGGCGCGATCATCAGGTTTTCGCCCACGGGCTGGAACAGCCGTCCCTCGGCCTCGGCATGCCCCTGCACGGGCGCCAGCATCAGCAATGCGGCGCAGGTGGCCAGCAGGTGGCGGATCAATGGTCGGCAATTCATGGAAGCATCCTCGTTCGGCGCGGCAGCATTTGCGCGGTGTTCATCGTATGATGTGAGCCCATCGCAATATGACTAGCTCGCAGCGACACTGGACGACGGACAACACCGTATTGTGCGCCGCCCCGGCGGCAGACACAAATCCACTGCCTGCTCTGTGCCGTCAAGCGCCAACCGTCAACTCACAAGCAATCAGGAAACCTCACCCATGGCCGCCCAACTCGAAACGATACAGATCGAAACCGCCCCCAACCCGACTGCTGCCGTCATCTGGCTGCACGGCCTGGGTGCCGACGGGTCGGACTTCGTGCCCATCGTGCGCGAGCTGGACCTCTCCGGCTGCCCGCCGATCCGCTTCATCTTCCCCACCGCGCCCACCATGCCGGTGACCATCAACGGTGGCTACGTGATGCGCGCCTGGTACGACATCTTCGCCCCCGACCTGGTGCGCCGCGAAGACGAACCCGGCCTGCGCGCCTCGCAGGCCGCCGTCGAAGCGCTGATCGCCAACGAAAAGGCGCGTGGTATCCCGGCCGAGCGCATCGTGCTGGCCGGCTTCTCGCAAGGTTGCGCCATGACCCTGCAGACCGGCCTGCGCCATCCGGAGCGACTGGCCGGTCTGATGTGCCTGTCCGGCTACCTGCCGCTGGCAGCCACCATCGAGGCCGAACACCACGGTGCCAACCATGACACACCGATCTTCATGGCGCATGGCACCATGGACCCGGTGGTGGTGCTGGAACGCGCCGTCAAATCGCGCGAACTGCTCACGCAACTGGGCCACAAGGTCGAATGGCATGACTACCCCATGCAGCACTCGGTGTGTGGCGAAGAAGTGGCTGATATCGGCGCCTGGCTGACCAAGGTCCTGGCCTGAAGTCCCCGGCCCTGAGCCCTGAGTTCTGATCCCCTGATGCCGCGCTGAACGCGGCGGCGACGGAAAACACAACGCCCCCGGACGACACTGTCGTTCGGGGGCGTTGTGCTTGAAGCTGGCCGCGGCCGATGCAGCGGTCCGGCACTTCCGGTCAGGCGATTACTTCAGGCGGAACTTCAGTTCCTCGCCAGCCTGACGCATTGCGGTCTGCACGGCAGGTACCTTGGCCAGCACGTTCAGCAGGCCGAAGTCGTGGATCATGCCGTTGTAGCGCACGCTGGTCACAGCCACACCGGCGGCTTGCAGCTTGCGACCGTAGGCTTCGCCTTCGTCACGCAGCACGTCGTTTTCGGCGGTCTGGATCAGGGTCGGCGGCAGGCCGGTCAACTCAGCCTGGGAAGCATTGAGCGGCGAAGCGTAGATTTCCTTGCGCTTGGCGGCGTCGGTGGTGTAGCTGTCCCAGAACCACTTCATCATGTTCTTGGTGAGGAAGTAGCCATTGGCGAACTGGTTGTAGGAACCGGTCTCGAAGTTGGCATCGGTCACCGGCCACATCAGCACTTCCGAACGCAGTGCGGGGCCACCCTTGTCCTTGGCCATCAGGGCCACGACCGCGGCCATGTTGCCGCCGACGCTGTTGCCGGCCACGGCCAGGCGCTTGCCATCGACGTTGATTTCCTTGCCATGAGCGGCCACCCACTTGGTGGCGGCGTAGGCCTGGTTGATCGCCGCACCGTAACCGGCTTCCGGCGACGGGGTGTAGTTCACGAACACGGCCACGGCACCGGAGTTGGCCACCAGGTCACGCACCAGACGTTCGTGGGTCGGGAAGTCGCCCAGCACCCAGCCACCGCCGTGGAAGAACATGAAGGCCGGCAGCGTCTTCTTGGCCGAACCGGCCGGACGCACGATGGTCAGCTTGATTTCCTGGCCGTCGGCGGTGATGGTCTTTTCCGACACATCCGCCTTGGGCAGTTCCAGCTTCACGCCGGCTTGCGCCCCCACCAGCACGGCACGTGCATCTTTCGGGGAGAGCTGTTCCAGGGGCTTGCCACCGCCCGCTTCCAGGGCTTGCAGGAAGGACTGGGTGGTCGGCTCGACACCGGCGTCACCAGCTGCGTAGGCATTGCCGAATACCAGACCGATGGCGGCGACGGCGGCGAGTTGCTTGAACGATTTCATGATCTTCTTCCTTTTTCTATGGTCGGATTGGTGCATCTGCACCGGGAAATTTCAACGAGGGAACAACAACCAGCTACTTCTAAACACTGACCCCAAGGGTCGAAAACTGCATGGAAAGCCCATACAACTAAATCACTATTAAATAGCAAACTACTTATTAGAACCATTGGCTCTGCGTATAACAGCGTGGCCTGCAAACCTGGGCGATATACCTTGCTCACCATCAATCACCATCGATCACCACCGAGATTGCCGATGCAATTAATTTATCACACTATTATATAGCGCACTACTTATACCACCTTAAAAAAGGGACGCCGGCATCGCCGTTACATCCCTCTCGCTCACTCGCCCGTGTTCTTGTGCAAGCGGGCGCGCAGCTCCATCAATTCTTCCTTCATCGCCATCAGTTCGGCGGCGGTGGACTCGGTCGCCCTCAACACTTCCCTCGGCAGCTCCACGGCCTGCTCACGCAGTGCGTCGCCTTCGGGCGTCAGGGAAATGACCACCTGGCGCTCATCGCTGGCCGCCCGTTCGCGGGTCAGCAGTCCCTGCGCTTCCATGCGCTTGAGCAAGGGCGTGAGCGTGGCCGAATCCAGCACCAGGCGCTCGCCAATCTCGGAGACCGTCAACTGGTCCTGCTCCCACAACACCATCAGCACCAGATACTGCGAATAGGTGATGCCCATGTTGCGCAAGAGCTTGCGATAGAGCTTGCTCATCGACAGCGAAGTCGAGTACAGCGCAAAACACAACTGGGCATCCAGTAGCGGGGCCGCCTTGCGTTTGTCTGTTTTCGAATTCATGGACGCAGTTTAACGAGGCCAAAATTAAATAGCAAGCGATTTAATGAAAAATCTTTTAATGCGCTCTTGCGAGGTCATTCCGCAACATGATCTTGCCCCATCACCTGCCCACATCCGATAGCCTCGCGCGCACCGCCGCAGGGCATTGCTCCAGCGGCGAACCTCACTACGCCCTGCCATGAATCACGGCACGAAGCACCGCCCGGAGGCCTCTCCGGCCGACCAGGCAAGTGCTGCAAGGCAGCCCGCAAGTTGCGCCCGATCCGGGCAGACATGGCACGGTTCATGCATGTCTTCTTTGTTGTATACATTGACGTATCCGTCCTTGCCCTCACCGTTCTCATCGCTTAAGCTGCCGCGATGGCCTGACGACATTCCCCTGCGCCGAGCGGCGTGGGAACGCCAGCCGGCTGCGACCAGTGCGTGATGACCCTTGAAAGGAACACCGAATGAACCAGCGCGTCTCCCGTTTCCTGTTGTCCACGATGTCCTCGGCGGTGCTTGCCGCCTGTTCCCTGCCGGCCCTGGCAGTGACCCTGAACATTTCCCTGGACGCCGATCCCGGCAAGCTTGATCCGACCCAGTCCTCGATGCTCAATGAGCGCATCGTCTACCAGAGCATCTTCGACAAGCTGGTGGACCTGGATGGCGAAGGCAAGATCGTGCCGATGCTGGCGGAGCGCTGGACCGTCTCGGAGGATCAGAAGACCTATACCCTCTTTCTGCGCAAGGGCGTGAAGTTCCAGGACGGCACGCCCTTCGATGCCAAGGCGGTGGAATTCAACCTGCTGCGCGGCCAGGAAAAGACCTCTTTGCGCCGTAACGAGCTGAAGTACGTCAGCAAGATCACGGTGGTGGACGAGCACACCATCAAGCTGGATCTCTCCACGCCCTTCGCGCCCTTCCTCTCCATCCTCACCGACCGGGCCGGCATGATGTCCTCGCCGGCGGCCGTGAAGAAATACGGCGACGACTACGTCAACCATCCGGTCGGTACCGGCCCCTTCAGCTATGAAGGTCGGCTCAAGGGCGCCACCATCACCCTGAAGAAGAATCCCGACTACTGGCGCGCCGGCCTGCCCAAGGTGGACGAGGTGGTCTACAAGATCATGCCGGACGTCAACGTCGCCTTCAACAACCTGCGCAGCGGCCAGGTGGACATCAGCAATCGCTTCCCCTACAAGGAAATCACCAACGTCCCCGCCAACGCCAGCTACACCGTGCTCAACAAGCCCTCGCTGGGCTTCCGCGGCTTCTACATGAATACCGGCAAGCCACCCTTCGACAAGAAGGAAGTGCGCGAAGCCGTGGACATCCTGATCGACCGCAACGCCATCGCCAAGGTGGTCTATAACAACGCGGTGGCCGCCGGTCACTCGCCCTTCTCCAAGGCGCAGTTCGCCAACGGCCCCAGCGATGTCCCGCCCAAGGTCGATGTGGCGCGTGCCAAGGCACTGCTGAAGGCGGCCGGCAAGGAAGGCGGCTTCAGCTTCAAGCTGACCCTGCCCACCACCCCGGATGAATTGCAGGTCGGCCAGATGATCCAGGGCATGCTGCGCCCCGCCGGCATCAGCGTCACGCTGGAAAAGACCGAGCTGGCCACCCAGATCGAGGCCGGCAAGGCCGGCAATTTCGAAGGCCTCTTCGTGGGCTGGAGCGGACGTCCCGATCCGGACCAGAACATCTATGACTTCGTCACCACCAATGGCTCGCTGAACTACTCCCACTTCGGCGCCAAGGAAGTGGACGACCTGCTGCAGCAGGCCCGGGTGGAAGGCGACCAGGCCAAGCGCAAGGGCTTCTACGACCAGGCCATGGCCATCCTGGTCAAGGAAGTGCCCTACATCTACACCGTGCACGACAACGTGCTGTTCGGCATCGCCAAGTCGGTCAAGGGCTTCCAGTACGTGCCCGACGGCGTGATCCGCACTGCCACCGTGTCCAAGTAGTCGCACGCCATCGCAGGTCGTCTCAGGTCGTCTCAGGTCGTCTCAGGTCGTCTCAGGTCGTTTCAAGTCGTTTCAAGTCGTTTCGAAAACAAGCCATGCCCAAGCTGCTCAAGCGTCTCCTGCTGTCCCTCCCCACCCTGCTGCTGGTGAGCATGGTGGTGTTTTCCCTGCTGGCGGTGCTACCGGGCGATCCGGTGGCCGCCATCCTCGGCATGGAAGCCACGCCGGAAGCGGCGGCCGCCCTGCGCCTGAAACTGGGCCTGGACGATCCGCTGCTGGTGCAGTACGGGCGCTGGCTGTGGGCCGTGCTGCACGGCGACCTGGGCCGCTCCTTCATCGACAACACCCCGGTGGCCGACGCCCTGTGGCAACGCCTGCCGGTGACCATCGAACTGGCCATCGGCAGCTTCCTGGTAGCGGTGATCATCGCCGTGCCGGCCGGCATCCTCTCGGCCGCACGACCGCGTGGCTGGGCCAATGCCATCGGCACCCTGATCGCGCTGTTCGGCATGTCGGTGCCACACTTCTGGCTGGGCATGCTGTTCATCATCCTGTTCGCGGTCAAGCTGGGCTGGCTGCCGGCCTCGGGCTTCGTGCCACTGAGCGTGGACTGGCACGCCAACCTGATCGCCATGATCATGCCCATGGTGGTGACCGGCCTGCGCGAATCGGCCATCCTCATGCGCATGGTGCGCAGCAGCCTGCTGGAAGTGCTCAACGAGGATTACATCCGCACCGCCTTCTCCAAGGGCCTGCGCGACTGGCAGGTGGTGCTGGGCCACGCCCTGCGCAACGCCATGATCCCGGTGCTCACCGCCAGCGGTCTGATGGTCTCGGGCATGCTCGGTGGACTGGTGATCACCGAGAGCATCTTCGGCATTCCCGGCATGGGCAAGATGATCGTGGACGCCATCTTCCAGCGCGACTACGTGACCGTGCAGGCCGGTGTACTGGCCGCCACCGTCATGGTGGTGATCGTCAACCTGGGCGTGGACCTGCTCTACAGCGTGATCGATCCGCGTATTTCACGATGATCACGATGAGCATCATGAGCACCATGCATCCCCGCCCACCCTGCCAGGCCCGACCATGAACTCCTCCACCAACACGACCAACACGACGTCCTCCCAGGCCCTGCCCGAACTGCCGCGCTGGCGCACCCTGCGCCGCTTCGCCGGCAATCGGCTGGCGCTGATCGGCGCCCTCATCATCGGGCTGCTGATCGTGCTGGCACTGGCCGCGCCACTGCTGGCGCACTACGACCCCATCTTCGACCAGGACTACGGCAACCTGCTGGCCGGCCCCAGCGCCGAACACTGGCTGGGCACCGACGACCTCGGCCGCGACATCTACACCCGCATGCTCTTCGGCTCGCGCATCTCGCTGCAGGCGGCGCTGATCTCGGTGGGGCTGGCGTTTTCCCTGGGCGTGCCCATCGGCATCGTCAGCGGCTACTACCGTGGCGCGGTCGATGCCATCGTCATGCGCGTGGTCGATGCACTGCAGGCTTTCCCCTCCCTGATCCTGGCGCTGGCACTGGCGGCCGCACTGGGTGGCGGCTTCTACAACGCCATGGTGGCGGTGGGTATCGGCTTTACCTCGTCCTTCGTGCGCCTGGCGCGCGGCCAGGCCATGACCATCCGCAACCTCGACTACGTGATGGCGGCCCGCTCCATCGGCGCCGGCCACCTGCGCATCATGTGGCGCTACATCCTGCCCAATTCGCTGGCACCGCTGGTGATCCAGGCCACCTTCGCCATGGGTACCGCGATCATCGCCGAAGCCGGCCTGTCCTACCTGGGCCTGGGCGCCAAGCCGGAAGACCCGAGCTGGGGCTCCATGCTGCACATCGCCCAGGGCTACCTGAACACCACACCGATGCTGGCCATGTGGCCGGGGCTGGCGATCTTCCTGGTGGTGCTGGGCTTCAACCTGCTGGGCGACGGCATCCGCGAAGTCTTTGATCCAAAACTGAGCCGCTGATGGCATCACCAAGTGAGTCACCAAGTGAGCCGCCAAGGAATACCCATGCTGGAAATCGACAAACTGAAAATAGAATTCCTGAGCCATGGCCGGCGCGTGGCGCCGGTCGATGGTGTCTCCTTCTCGCTGGGCAGCGACGAAACGGTCGGCCTGCTGGGCGAATCCGGTTGCGGCAAGAGCGTGACCGCGCTGTCCATCCTGCGCCTGTTCCCCATGGCCAGCCAGGCCCGCCTGTCAGGCGCGATCCGCTTCGACGGGCGCGACCTGCTGCAGGCCGAGGATGAGGCCCTGCGCGGCATCCGGGGCAAGGAGATCGCCATGATCTTCCAGGAACCGATGACTTCCCTGAACCCCTTGCACCGCATCGGCGAACAACTGGCCGAGATGCTGCGCATCCACACCGGCCTGGCGCGCCAGGAAATCGATGCCCGCGTGCTGGCCATGCTGGAACGCGTGGGCCTGGCACGGGCCGCGCAACTGGTGGACGAATACCCGCACAGCCTCTCCGGCGGCATGCGCCAGCGCGTGATGATCGCCATGGCACTGCTGTGCAAGCCCAAGCTGCTCATCTGCGACGAACCCACCACCGCCCTGGACGTGACCATCCAGGCCCAGATCCTGGACCTGATGCGCGACCTCAAGCGCGAGCAGCAGACCTCCATCCTGCTGATCACCCACGACCTGGGCGTGGTGGCCGAGATGTGCGAACGGGTGGTAGTGATGTATGCCGGCCAGGTGGTGGAACAGAGCAGCGTGGAGGACCTCTTCGACCGCCCCGCCCACCCCTACACCCACGCCCTCATG
>NZ_PKOI01000031.1:0-37791 GCF_002870055.1 Herbaspirillum sp. BH-1
TACATGCACTACTACAACCACCACCGCATCAAGAGCAAATTAAAAGGACTGAGCCCTGTGCAATACAGAACTCAGTCCTTGAGGCCTTAACCGGCTATTGACCGTCCAACTTTATGGGGTCAGTTCACGTGGGGTTTTTTCATGCGCCCGACAGCACCAGCGGCCGCCCCCGTGCCCAGCGATTGCTGGACAGCGAAAACGTCAGTGAGCTGACCTGGTGGTACCAGCCTGCCGGGATATAGAGCATCTCCCCCGGCTGCACCTCGCAGCACACCAGCGCCGCCTGGCGTGCCAGCGGAAAGCGCTCCAGGTCCGGATGATCGGGATCGAAGGGCGAGCCGAACAGGATGGCGTTGGCCTCCTTCGGATACAGATACTGGTCGTGATGCGGCGGCGCCAGCCAGACCCGCTTGCGACCCCACAGCTGCGCAAAGACATTGTCGTCATAGTCGCAATGCAGCGGCGTGATGCAGCCGGCCGGGCCGATCCAGAAGCGTGGCGGCCCCATCTTCTCGAAGAAGCCGGGCCAGTGGCACAGCGCATTCAATGCACGCAGTTCCAGGTTGCCCAGATAGGGCGGAAGTCCGCTCTCGTCCCGCAACGCCTGCTCCAGGTAGTCGACCAGCGTCATGTCCTGCATGGCCCGGTCCGGCGCGAAGGCGGTGTTGATGTAGTCCCCCACCCTGGCCCGTACCGGCAAGGCCCCGAAATGCTGGCGCAGCCCCTCCATGTCCATGGCCGCCAGCGGCCAGCGGCTGGCCATGCCGGTCATGATGAAGGGCAGGCCGGCGCGGGCGCGCTCGCGGAAAGCCGCCGTCTTCTGCGGGCCGATGCGCGGGATCGCCTGCACCGCCGGCAGCACGGCACTGGCCTCGCGGATGGCCTGGCGCATCCCGGTTACCGAGGCCACGCCGCGTATCTGCGCATCGCGCTGGTCACGCGCCTGCTTGCGCGCCGCCACTTCCTCGACGCTCAGCCCGGTGAGGTCGGCGCGCGGCGGCAGCCTGCGCGTTTTTGACGGGGCAGATTCAGGGGAATGTGAAGGAAAAGGCGGGCGCTGTGTCATCCGGGCTATTGTAGCGGCATGCCGTAGCTCGCTCGGCGCATAAGGATATGAATTATTCTTCCTTGCTGGGTCTATGCCCCGGGGGGTGTAATAAGGGCTTTCCTGCCCGGGCAGTCGCGTCCGGGATCGTCAGGCCAGAGCGCAAGAGGAGCCCCCATGTCGGTCGCCACACCGGAACGCACGCAGCAGACCCAACAGCAATTCGAGATCCGTCCTTTCGACGCCCCGCTGGGCGCGGAAATCCTCGGTCTCGACCTGAACCTGCCCGTCTCCGACCCCGAACTGGCGCGCATCCGCAGCGCCCTGGTGCAACACGGCGTGGTGGTGTTCCGCGACCAGCGCATCACGCCGGAGCAGCACATCGACTTCAGCCGCCGCTTCGGCCCGCTGCAGGTGCACGTGCTGAACCGCTTCCACCTGGCCGGCCATCCGGAAATCCTGATCGTCTCCAACGTGGTCGAGGACGGCAAGCCCATCGGCCTGGTCGATGCCGGCGCCGACTGGCACTCCGACCTTTCCTACATGCCCCGTCCCAGCCTGGGCGCCCTGCTGCATTCGCAGGAACTGCCGGCCGAGCAGGGCGACACGCTCTACGCCAATACCGCTGCCGCCTGGGACAGCCTGCCGGCTGCACTGAAGACCCTGCTGGACGGCAAGCGCGCCGTGCACTCCTACGTCTATCGCTACGAGCGTCTGCGCAAGCTTTCGCCGTGGCGCGCACCGCTGACGCAACAGCAGATCGACGAAGTGCCGCCGGTCGAGCATCCGGTGGTGATCACCCACCCCGAGAGCGGGCGCAAGATCCTCTTCGTCAGTGAAGGCTTCACCTCGCACATCGTCGGCATCCCGCGTGACGAAAGCGATGCCCTCCTGAAGGAACTGCACGCCCACATCACCCGCCCGGCCAACGTCTATACCCACCACTGGCAGGCGCATGACCTGGTGTTCTGGGACAACCGCAGCACCCAGCACTACGCCGCCATCACCCCGCAGCACCTGCGTCGCACGCTCTATCGCACCACGGTCGAGGGCAACGTCCCGCGCTGATCGATCACCACCAGTGCCGCCGCGTCCAGGCGGAACACGCTGACCGCCTGCGTCAGCGCGCTCGCCTGGTCCTGCATGGAGCGCGCTGCGGCGGCGGCCTCTTCCACCAGCGCCGCGTTCTGCTGCGTGGCCTCGTCGATATGGGTGATGGCCAGGTTCACCTGTTCGATGCCGTCACTCTGCTCCTGGCTGGCCAGGGTGATCTCACGCACGATCTCGCTCACCCGCACCACGCTCTGCACCACTTCCTGCATGGTGCCGCCGGCCTGTTCCACCAGGCGGCTGCCATCGTCGACCTTCTGCACCGACTCGTCGATGAGCACCTTGATTTCCTTGGCCGCCGCTGCCGCGCGCTGCGCCAGCGAACGCACCTCCGAGGCCACCACCGCAAAGCCGCGCCCCTGTTCACCGGCCCGGGCCGCTTCCACCGCCGCATTGAGCGCCAGGATATTGGTCTGGAAGGCGATGCCGTCGATCACGCCGATGATGTCGGCAATCTTTTGCGACGAGGCATGGATCGCGCCCATGGTCTGAACCACCTGATCCACCACCGCACCACCCCGGCTGGCGACCTGTGAGGCCTGCGCGGCCAGCGCGTTGGCCTGGCGTGCATTGTCGGCATTCTGCTTGACGGTGGAGGTCAGCTGTTCCATGGCCGAGGCGGTTTCTTCCAGCGAGCCGGCCTGCTGCTCGGTACGCGCCGACAGGTCGAGGTTGCCGCTGGCGATCTGGGTCGAGGCAGTGGTGATGGTATCGGTCCCGCTGCGCACGCGCGCCACGATGTCGCGCAGGTTGCCATTCATGCGCTTGAGGGCGGAGAGCAGCTTGCCGGTCTCGTCGCGGCTGCTGCTGTCGATGCGTGAGGTGAGATCGCCCGCCGCCACCGTCTCGGCCACTGCGATGGCCTGCGTCAGCGGCCGCGTGATGCTCAGCGTCAGCGCCCAGGCCAGCAGCGCGCCCAGCGCGATCTCGATGCCTCCGAGGACCAGCAACATGCTGCGTCCGGCGCGGTAGTTGTGATGGATCTCCGCGGCCGCCGCGTCGATGGCCTTCTTCTGGAATTCGGCATAGCGCAGCACGCCGTCGGCGTAGTCATCCATCATCTTGATGAGCGTGGTATCGGTCATCACGCGCGCCCCGGCATCATCACCGGCGGTCTTGATGTCGAAGATCTTCTGTCGCGTGGCGCGATAGGCGGCCCGCAACCGGCCGACCTCGTCGAACAGCCGTTTTTCCTCGGGGTCCACGATGGCCGCCTCGACCCGCTTCTGCAGCTGGCTGATCTGGGCCGACTGGGCATCGATCTGTTTCTGGAAGTAAGCCTGGAAGGCATCGTCGTCGGACTTCATCACCGCCAGGGTACGCACCCCGTTTTCCTTGATGGCGGCATGCCATTGCACGGAGTCGCGCTCCTTGGCCAGGGCCACGCGGGTCATGTCATCGGAGGCGTCGCCGATACTGCCCAGGCGCCATACCCCCAGCCCCACCATCAAAGCCATCAGCATCAGCAAGGAAATGAAACCGATGCTCAGGCGCACGCCGATCTTGAGGTTCTTCATGTCGTCCTCCCAAGGTTGCCGCAACGGGCTGGCGTTGGTGAATAGTTGTCGTCGTGAGCGCCGCTGCGGAGATGCAATAAAGATATAAACGATTTCCCTGTCTGCGCACCCGGCCTTCAGAATCCGCGGGCAGAGCGGGTCAGCCTACCATGGGCGACGGGGATTGCACCATGTACTTTTGGGGGACTGTTGCGAGATGCCATTGCAGCATGGCGGGCAGCCTGCCTGGCTGCCTGCATGCATGCTCAGAGGGGTGATGAGAGGACTACCAGTCCATCTGTGCGTCCAGCGGATAGATGGGACGCCGTATCTTCTTGATGGGGAATAGCCTGAAATTGGCACTGGTCGGCCCGCCGCTGTCGGAATCGCATTCCACCAGCGCGCGGCTGATCGGCACGAATACCGGACGGCAATACATGCGCGACTTCAGGATCAGGAAGGCCTGTTGTGCCGGGTCCAGGCCCAGGCTGGCGAATACGCCCAGGTCGTAGGGCTCCACCCGTTCCTCGGTGATGACGATGCGCGCCGCACCGATATCGAGGAGCACGCTGCGTCCCATCTGCAGCGTCGAGCCGGTATAGATCGGTCCGGTGACGGTAAAGCGGCCATCGCTGATGGCCAGCACCTTGCCGGTATAGACCGGCGGAACCTTGGTGATGCCCTGGGCGCTCAGTGCCACCTTGTTACCCACCGCCAGCGTGAGTTGCGCGCCGACCCCGGCGGCAACCAGTTGCGCCACCGCCTCGGGGTCGCTGATAGGACCGACGGCAATGCCGTCCAGGCCGGCCGCCAGCGCCGCTTCCAGCACGTCCATGGTGTTGCAGGTGCCGCCTGACATGACGTTGTCGCTATGGTCCAGCAACAGCACCGGACCGCTGCCGGCTGCTTCGGCGAGCTGCCGGGCCTGCGCCAGCGATTGCGCCAGCGGCAGGCTGTCATAGACGAAGTCATCGCGCTCGGCCCAGATCTGGCGGCCGATCTCGTCGGCCACGGCATCGGCCAGCGCAGCATCGTTCTCGGCCACCACCACCACCGACATGCCGGCATCATGGAAATCCGACAGGGGGAAGCCGGCCAGCACCGAGACCGCCAGCACACCCGGCCGCTGCTCGGCCTGCTTGGCCGCCTCCACCGCGCGCTGCATGGCCGAGGCCGAGGTATTGCTGGTCAGCGTGGCCGACAGCACCGGCACCTGGCGCCAGCCCAGGCGCGGGCGGGATTTCTCCTGCAGCAGGGCCACCAGCAGGCGACCGGCATGCTCGCCGGTCTCGTACATATCGACGTGCGGATAGGTCTTGAAGCTGACGATCACATCGGCATTGGCCACCATCCTGGGCGTGACATTGCCGTGCAGGTCCAGCGCCACCCCCAGCGGCGTATGCGGGGCGATGCGGCGGATGCGTTCCAGCAGCACGCCTTCGCCATCATCGGCGTTCTCCGCCACCATGGCGCCGTGCAGGTCCAGCAGGATGGCATCGCAGCCGGCCTCGATGGCCCGCACGATGCCGTCGCACATCACGGTATAGGCATCGGCCGCCACGGCGGCGCTGGGATTGGCCCAGGCTGCCAGCGGCGTGACGATCTCCGCGCCCAGCCCCTCGGCAATATCGAGGAAGGCGCCCATGGCCGTGCGCGCCCCTTTCTGGTCACGGTAGGCCGCCTCGTCCCATTGCGGGGCGAAGGCGTCCAGGGGAGTGGGAATCGGCGAGAAGGTATTGGTCTCGTGATTCATGCGTGCAATGACGATTTTCGGTTTCATGATCACTTTCCTGCATCAATCCTTGACCACGCCGGCACTGGCCAGCATGGCCTGCAGCAGCACGTTGCAGCCGGCTTCGAGGTGCTCGGGGCGGGCATCCTCGATCTCGTTGTGGGACACGCCGTCCTTGCACGGCACGAAGATCATCCCGGCCGGTGCCAGGCGCGCCGCGTAGATGGCGTCGTGGCCGGCGCCGGAGACCACGTCCATGGTCTTGTAGCCCAGCGCCGCAGAAGCGGCGCGCACGTTGTCCACGCAATCCGGATGGAAGGGGCAGGGCGGGAAGTAGGACACCCGCTCCAGCTCGATGGACAGTCCGGTCTTCTGGCGCATCGCCTCCAGGTAGGCCACCAGGTCTTCATGCATGTGGTTGAGCGATTCGTCGCTCACGTTGCGCAGGTCGATGGAAAACTTCACCTGCCCCGGGATCACGTTGCGGCTGTTGGGCATCACCTGCACCTGGCCCACCGTGCCACGGCCATAGGGCGGGTAGCGGTGGGCGATGGCCACCACCTCCTGCATGATGTACGTGGACACCTGCAGCGCATCCTTGCGGATTTCCATCGGTGTCGGACCGGCGTGCGATTCGAAGCCGGTCACCGTGCAGTCGTACCAGGACAGCCCCAGCACCGCCGGCACCACGCCGATGACGGTGTCGGCGTTTTCCAGCACCGGCCCCTGTTCGATGTGGGCCTCGTAGTAGGCGCCGATGGGATGGTCGCCACAGACCTGGTCGCCGATGTAGCCGATGCGCTCCAGTTCATCGCGCACCTTCTTGCCGTCGATATCGGTGGCGTTGTAGGCATGCTCCAGCGTGAAGGCGCCGCAGAAGACGCCCGAGCCCATCATCACCGGCACGAAGCGCGAGCCTTCCTCGTTGGTCCAGACCGCGACCTCGATGGGTGCCTCGGTCTGGATGCCGTGCTGGTTCAGCGTACGGATCACCTCGATTCCCGAGAGCACGCCATAGTTGCCGTCGAACTTGCCACCGGTCGGCTGGGTATCGATGTGCGAACCGGTCATCACCGGCGGCAGCGCATTGTTGCGGCCGGGCCGGCGCATGAAGATGTTGCCGATCTGGTCCACCACCACGCTCATGCCCTCGGCACGCGCCCAGGAGGTGACCAGGTCGCGGCCCTGTTTGTCCAGGTCGGTCAGCGCCAGGCGGCACACGCCGCCCTTGGCGGTGCCGCCGATCTTGCCCAGTTCCATCAGCGAATCCCACAGGCGTGCGCCATCGACGCGCAGGGGGGAGGCTTGTGTTTTCATGTCCATTTTCGATTCCTTGTTTGGTTTTGCCACCGGCAATCCTTCGATACGGCCTTCGGCCTACTCAGGCCGAACGGGAGGAGGGGACGCCACCACGCGTGCGTAAAGCCATCCCCACCCCGTTCGACCTGAGTAGCCGCGCAGCGGCGTATCGAAGGACGCTCGATCGTCAGTCATGCCGCCAGATTCACGCCAAGATAACGGTCCTTGACACCATCATCGGCCAGGAAGTCCGCATTGCTGCCGCTATAGACGATGCGTCCCTGTTCGACGATGTAATGGCGGTCCGCCAGTTGCGTACAGACTTCCAGGTTCTGCTCCACCAGGATGATGGACATCCCGGTGGCCTTGATCTCCTTGATCTGCGCCACGATCTCGTCCACGATCACCGGTGCCAGCCCTTCCACCGGCTCGTCCAGCATCAGCACGCGGGGATGCGTCATCAGCGCCCGCGCGATGGCCAGCATCTGCTGCTCGCCACCGGAGAGCTGGCCGCCGCCGTTCCTGCGGCGCTCCTTCAGGCGCGGGAAGATGGTGTAGATCTCTTCCAGCCCCCAGGCCGACTCCTTGCGCGCGGCCATGGTCAGGTTCTCTTCCACGGTCAGCAGCTTGAAGATACCGCGATGCTCCGGCACCAGGCATACCCCGCGCGCGGCGATCTTGTACGAAGGCAGGCCACTGATGCGCTGGCCCTCGAACAGGACCTGTCCCTGCGCCGGTGGCACCACGCCGACGATGCTCTTCAGGGTGGTGGTCTTGCCGGCGCCATTGCGCCCCAGCAGCGTCACCACCTCGCCGGCATCGACCTCCAGCGAGATGCCCTGCAGGATGTGGCTCTTGCCATAGTAGCCGTGAACGTCTTGTACTTGCAGGATCATGCCTTGCCTCCGGTGATCATGCTGCCCAGGTAGGCCAGCCTTACCCGTTCGTCGTTGCGGATCTCGGCCGGCTTGCCCTGCGCCAGGATCTGGCCCAGCTGCATCACGGTGATGCGATCGGAAATGTCCATCACGATATCCATGTTGTGTTCGATCAGCACCACCGTATAGTCGTGGCGCAGGCCGTGGATCAACTGCTTCATCTCGGCGATGTCGTCGATGCCCATGCCCGAGGTCGGCTCATCCAGGAAGATCACCTTGGGTCGCCCGGCCATCGCCATGCCCACTTCCAGGCGGCGCTGCTGGCCGTGCGACAGTTCGGCGCAGGCGCGTTCGGCCACCGCCTGCAACGACAGGCGCGTCAGCAGCGTATCGGCCAGCGCGCAGGCCGCTTCGAACTGCTCGGCCCGCTTCCAGGGATTGAGTGCGGCCAGCGGAGCGCGACCCTGTGCCGCCAGCCGCAGGTTTTCGCGCACGCTCAGGTTGGGGAACAGGCTGGTCACCTGGAACGAGCGCGCCAACCCTTTCTGCACGCGCCGGTTGCCCGGCAGGTGCGACACTTCCTCGCCCTCCACCAGGATACTGCCTTCGGTGATGGGCGTGGTCCCGGTCAGGGTATGGAACAGCGTGGTCTTGCCCGCGCCATTGGGGCCGATCACCGAATGCACGGTGCCGCCCTCGATATCGAGCGTGATGCCGTTGACGGCGGTGAACTTGCCGTAGCGCTTGGTCACGTTGACCGCTTGCAGGATGGGGCGGCTCATGGGTGCTTCTCCTGGGTGACGGCGGCCTGCGGCTCGGCCTCCCTGGCCTTGGTGCCGCGTACGCTGTCGATGATCTTCAGCGCCAGACCGAACAGGCCCTTCTGCATGTACAGGCTCACCGCGATCAGCAGCAGGCCCAGCAGCATCAGCCAGCGCGGCCACAGGCTGGAGAGCCAGTTGCCCACCAGCACGTAGAAGCTGGCACCCAGCAGCGAGGCGAACAGGTTGCCGGTGCCGCCGATGACGGTCATCACCAGGATCGCCTCGCTGGTGTGGTACTCGATGTTGGACAGCGGCGCCACCCCGGTCATCATCGCGTGCAGGCCACCGGCCAGCCCCGTGACCGCACCCGAGATGACGAAGGCCGCCAGCTTCAGCAGCCGCACGTCATAGCCCAGCGCCGAGGCACGCGCCTCGTTCTCGCGCACCGCCAGCAGGGTCTTGCCCAGCACCGAATCGACCACCCGCTGCAGCAGCCAGAACACCAGCACGAACAGGATGGCCACCACCGTGTAGTACTGCCACGAGGAGGTGGTCGGCAGCAGCGTCAGGCCGAACAGCGACAGCGGCGGACGCGGGATATCCAGCAGGCCGTTGTCGCCGCCGGTGACGTCCTTCATCGTATAGGCCAGGAAGTAGAACATCTGGGCGAAGGCCAGCGTCAGCATCACGAAGTAGGTGCCGCGCTGGCGGATCGAGAACCAGCCCACCAGCAAGGCCACCAGCGCGCCGCCCAGTGCGGCCAGCGCCAGCGAGGGCAGCAGCGCCAGCTTCAGCTGCAGCAGCACCACGCCGGCCGTATAGCTGCCCACGCCGAAGAAGATGCCCTGGCCGAAGGACATCAGTCCGGTATAGCCCAGCAGCAGGTTGCAGCCCAGCGCTGCCAGCGCGAACACCAGCACTTCGGTGGCCAGCGTGCCGGAACTGAGCAGCAGCGGCAACAGCAGCACCACGGCGGCGGCCAGCAGGGTGTAACGGAAATGCGCAATCTGTTTCATGGAAACTCCCGTGCAGAAAAGCTCAGGCCGCGCCCGGCCGGCCCAGCAGGCCATTCGGACGCAGCAGCATGACGGCCGCCATGGCGACATAGATCATCAGGTGTGCGCCCTCGGACCAGACCGTGCTCATCACGCTCTGTACGATGCCCACCAGGATGCCGCCGATCAGCGCCCCCCAGAAGCTGCCCAGCCCGCCGACCACCACCACCACGAAGGCAATCCCCAGCGCCTCCACCCCCATGAAGGGATCCGCACCCCGGATCGGCGCTGCCAGTGCGCCTGCCAGGCCGGCGGTGGCCGCCCCCAGCGCAAACACCAGGCTGAAGATGCGGTTGATGTTCAGGCCCAGCAGCGACACCATCTCGGTCGATTCCGAACCGGCGCGCACGATCGACCCCAGGCGCGTACCCTCCAGCAGCCACCACAGCAGCAGCGCCATCACAGCGGTCAGGCCGATGACAAAGAGCCGGTACTTGGGATAGACGAAACCACCCCACATCACCACCCCCTGCAGCAGGTCGGGCGGGGAGACATTGTTGCCCAGCGGCCCCCAGGCGGAGATCACCGCTTCCTGGATCACCAGGGCCATGCCGACCGTGAAGAGGATGTGGAAATGATGCGGCAGCGCATAGACATGCCGCAGCACGAAGCGCTCCACCACCCAGGCGAACAGGCCCACGGCCAGCGGCGCCAGCAGCAGCGACCACCAGAAGTTCAACCCCAGGTCGGTGACCTGGAAGCACAGGTAGGCGCCCAGCAGGAAGAAGGCGCCATGCGAGAAATTGACGAAGCGCAGCAGGCCGAAGACGATCGACAGGCCCACCGCCAGCAGGAAGTAGAGCATGCCGATGCCTACGCCATTGGCGATCTGCAGCAGATAGATGTTCATGGAACCTCGTGAGGGAAACAAGGAAGTTCGGTAATGCCTCGGTCACCGTTCGGACTGAGCAGACCCGCAGGGTCGTATCGAAGGCGCTCCGTCCTGGTTGCGCCGGGCGTCGCGCCTTCGATACGCCGCTGGCGCGGCTACTCAGTCCGAACGGATAGGGGAGTGCCAGACGTCGGCACAGCCACACCGCTCAATCACAGCTTGCACTGCGTCTTTTCCAGCGGCAGGAAGGACTTGCCGGAGGAGACGATATCCGCATAGTCGTTCTTGTTGGCCATCTTGGACTTGGCCTTGCCCTTGAGCAGGTAGTAGTTCTTGATCACCTGGTGGTCGCCCTTGCGGATTTCCTCGGTGCCGGTCAGACCCTCGTACTTCATGCCCTCCATGGCCGCGATGACGGCCTTGGGGTCGGTGCTGTTGGCCTTGATGATGGCGTCCAGGATGATCTTGGTACAGATGTAGGAACCGGCCAGGCTGTAGTTGGGATCGATCTTCAGGTTGTCGTTGACCAGCTTGACGAATTCCTTGTTGAAGGGCGCATCGATGGCATGCCAGTATTGCGCGCCGAAGTAGACGCCGTCGCAGATGTCCGCACCCAGGGTCTCGAACTGTTCCAGCCCCGAGGCCCAGGCCATGAGGATGGTGCAGTTGTTCTTCATGCCGAAGCTGACCGCCTGGCGCAGCGTGTCCGAGGACTGCGAGCCGAAGTTCAGCAGCAGCAGCACGTCCGGCTTGGCGGCCATGGCATTGGTCAGATAGCCGGAGAACTCTTTCTCGGTCAGCGAGTGGTAGCTGTTGCCGACGTGTTCGATGCCCTTTTCCTTGAAGATGTTCTTGGCCGCCGACAGCAGGCCTTCGCCGAATACGTACTGCGGCGTGATGGTGTACCAGCGCTTGGCGTTGGGCAGCTTTTCCAGCAGCGGACGCACGGTCTGCTCGATGGCACCGAAGGTCGGCACCGACCAGCGGAAGGTGGAGCGGTTGCAGTCGCTACCGGTGATCTCGTCGGCACCGGCGGTGGTGATGAAGACCGCACCGGCCTTGTCGGCTTCCTTGCCCATGGCCAGGGCCTCGCCGGAGAGGATGCCGCCGGCGAAGAAGCGGGTGCCCTTCTCGATGGTTTCCTGCATCTTGCGCACGGCCGTGGCCGGCTTGCCTTCAGTGTCGAGGTTGGTATAGCTGGTGCTCTTGCCCAGCACCTTGCCGTACTTCTGCAGCGCCAGCTTCATGCCCATGTCGGCGAACTTGCCGTTGGCCGCGAAGGGGCCCGACATCGGCACAGGACAGCCGAAGGCGATGCTCTCGGCCTGGGCAAACACATCGTGGTAGGTCAGTGCGCCGGGTGCGGCCAGGGCGGACAGTTTCAGGAAATTGCGACGGCTGATCATGCTTGTTTCTCCCTCGAAGCTAACGATTGACAGATGACAGACAGATGACATCCATGGAAATGCGCAACACTGCATTGCTGCCCATCAACGCAATTTCCATGCCCATCGCTCCCATGAAACTTAGGAAATGGTGGACATCGATGGATTGCGCAGACGTGAAAAAGCCGCCGCCACAAACCGGCGGAAAAGCTTGGAACCATAGGGATATGCTGCCTTCCGCGCAAGCGCGGAAAGCAGAGATCGTGATTGCAAAAAACGCAGCAGCGGCGCGCATTTGCGCCGCGTGGCGTGAGCCTGCATGAGGGCTCCTCCTGCCGCTCCGATGAGCGTGTCTCCAGCGTGTTGTGCCGTTCTCCCGTGCCGCCGGTGTGTGTCCACCGATCTGCCACGACGGTCTGAATTTTCTAAGCTTTTCGCCAGCGCATCTGCTTTTGGTGCAGCCCGCACTGACGATTCCTATCCTGTGGGTTCAGGGTCTCCTTGTTTGCACCAGCGGCTGACGTTTTCTGCACCATTGCTTGCGTGAGTTGCATCATGCCTTTCCGGGACGCTGCCTCAGCATACCTGCGCCTGCGTCCGCACAAAAGAAAAACGGCATGAAAATTTCATGCCGTCTGTCCTGTTTATTTCATCTGCGGGAAAGCGAATTCCGCACCTGCGCTGGCAGTGTTGGGCCAGCGCTGCATCACCGCCTTGGCCCGGGTGTAGAAGCGCACGCCCTCCGGTCCGTACATGTGATGGTCGCCGAAGAGACTGCGCTTCCAGCCGCCGAAGCTGCTGAAGGCCATCGGCACCGGCAGCGGCACGTTCACCCCCACCATGCCGACCTCGATCTGGCGCACGAACTCACGGGCCACGCCACCGTCGCGGGTATAGACCGCCACGCCATTGCCATACTCGTGGGCGTTGATCAGTTCCACCGCGCTGGCGATGTCGGGGCAGCGCAGCACGCACAGCACCGGGCCGAAGATTTCTTCCTTGTACACCGTCATCTCCGGCGTGACGTGGTCGAGCAGGGTGCCGCCCACGAAGAAGCCCTTCTCGAAGCCCGGCACCTGATAGCCACGGCCATCCACCACCAGCGTGGCGCCTTCTTCGACACCACGGCCGATCAGGCCTTCGATGCGTTCCTTGGCGGCAGCCGTCACCACCGGACCCATCTCGGCACCGGCGGCCATGCCTTCGTTGATCTTCAGCTTGCGAGCGCGTTCGGCCAGGGCCGCCACCAGTTCGTCACCGGCGCTGCCGACGGCGACTGCCACCGAGATCGCCATGCAGCGCTCGCCGGCCGAGCCATAGGCCGCACCCATGAGGGCATCCACGGCGAGCTGCATGTCGGCGTCGGGCATGACCACCATGTGGTTCTTGGCGCCACCCAGGGCCTGCACGCGCTTGCCCTTGGCCGAGCCACGGGCATAGATGTATTCGGCAATCGGGGTCGAGCCGACGAAGCTGATGGCCTTGACCTGCGGGTGGTCCAGCAGGGCATCGACGGTCACCTTGTCGCCCTGGATGACGTTGAAGACGCCGTCCGGCAGGCCGGCTTCCTGCAGCAGGTCGGCAATCAGCAGCGCGGCCGAGGGGTCGCGTTCGGAAGGCTTCAGCACGAAGCAGTTGCCACAGGCGATGGCGATGGGGAACATCCACATCGGCACCATGGCCGGGAAGTTGAACGGCGTGATGCCGGCCACCACGCCCAGTGCCTGGCGCATCGACCAGGCGTCGATGCCACGGGCGATCTGGTCGGTGTATTCCCCCTTGAGCATCTGCGGAATGCCGGCAGCGAACTCGACGATCTCGATGCCGCGCGCCACTTCGCCCTGGGCATCCGAGAAGGTCTTGCCGTGCTCGCGCACGATGATGCGGGCGAAGTCGTCGGCCCGTTGCTGGATCAGGTGCAGGAAGCGGAACAGCACCCGCGCCCGGGTCAGCGGCGGGGTATTGGACCAGGCCGGGAAGGCCGCTACGCCTGCCTTCACTGCGGCATCGACCTCATCGACCGTGCCCAGCGCCACCTGTGCCACCGGCACGCCCTGCGCCGGGTTGTAGACATCGGCGTAGCGCCCGCTCTTGGTATCGACGCGCTGGCCGCCGATGTAGTGTGCAATCTTTTCCATGAATCTTTCTTGCGTCGTAGTGAGGGATCAGGCCAGGGTCTTGAGGATGGCCGCCAGCTTGCCGAACAGTTCGTCGATCTGCTGCTTGTTGATGATCAGTGGCGGCGACAGGGCGATGATGTCGCCGGTCACGCGGATCAGGATGCCGTCGTTGAAGGCGCGCACGAAGGCGTCATAGGCACGGGCGCCGACGCGGCCCGGGATGGACGACAGTTCGATACCGGCGATCAGGCCGATGGTGCGCACGTCGATCACATGCGGCAGGCCGCGCAGCGCGTGCGCCGCTTCCTGGAAGTAGTCGGCCACGGCCTGGGCATTGTCCAGCACCCCTTCGGTCTCGAACACATCCAGCGAGGCCAGGCCGGCGGCGCAGGCCAGCGGGTGGCCGGAATAGGTATAGCCGTGGAAGAGCTCGATGCCGTCCGGGCCGTTCATGAAGGCGTCGTGGATTTCCTTCTTCACGAACACCGCACCCATCGGCACCACGCCGTTGGTCAGGCCCTTGGCGGTGGTGAAGATGTCCGGTTCGACATCGAAGTAGTCGGAGGCGAAGGGCGTACCCAGGCGGCCGAAGCCGGTGATCACTTCATCGAAGATCAGCAGGATGCCGTGCTTGGTGCACAGCTCGCGCAGACGCTTGAGGTAACCCTTGGGCGGGATCAGCACGCCGGTGGAACCGGCCACCGGCTCGACGATGACGGCCGCGATGTTGGAAGCGTCATGCAGCGCGACGATGCGTTCCAGCTCGTCGGCCAGGTGCGCGCCGTATTCCGGCTCGCCCTTGGTGAAGGCGTTCTTTTCCAGGTCATGGGTGTGCGGCAGGTGGTCCACGCCTTGCAGCAGCGCGGTGCTGAAGGTCTTGCGATTGCCGCCGATGCCGCCCACCGACATGCCGCCGAAGCCCACGCCGTGATAGCCGCGCTCGCGGCCGATCAGGCGGGTACGGGTGGCATTGCCCTTGGCGCGGTGATAGGCCAGCGCGATCTTGAGCGCCGTATCCACCGCTTCCGAACCGGAGCCGGTATAGAACACGTTGGCAAAGCGGTTGCCGGTGTAGGCCTTGAGGCGTTCGGCCAGTTCGAAGGCGCTGGGGTGACCCAGCTGGAAGGACGGCGCGTAGTCCAGCGTGGCCACCGACTTTTGCACGGCCGAGACGATCTTGGGGTGGGCGTGGCCCAGCGGCACGCACCACAGGCCGGCGGTGCCGTCCAGAATGGCATTGCCGGCGTCATCGCGGTAATGCATGCCTTCGGCCGAGACCAGCATGCGCGGTGCGGCCTTGAAGTTGCGGTTGGCGGTAAAGGGCATCCAGTAGGCCGACAGGCTGGAAGGATGCGAATGGTCTTGACTGGACATGGCAGGCACCGATGGAAAAGGTAAAAGGAGAAACCAGCAGGGAGTGCTTGATTATTGCCAGACACTGGCAGTATTGTTAGCTACACTTTTGATTTTGATCTGAAACTGTATTGTTAAGCGCGATAAACTGTATTGAGTTATCCGCCGGGAACGGCATTGCCCGGCCGACTGGCGTCGATGGCCCAGCAGCCTTTATCCAGCAGGGGAGGGAAGCATAATGTTGAGCCCGCTCCGCGGCCGTCAGAAGAGCAATACAGTTCAGGTTTTCACAACACACATCCTCCGATTGCAGCAATGCAGTGGACATCATGGGCCACATCCCGCCCGAAAGGATCAGCATGGCCAAGCTCCCGCGAGCGCCCCTGCAACTCGATCTGCAACGCAATACCGCGGCCCGCCTGGTCGAGCAGGTCGCCGACGGCCTGGCCGGGCTGATCGAGGCCGGCGAACTGCGCTCCGGCGAACGCCTGCCCTCGGTCCGCCAGTTTGCCCAGAGCCACGCCATCGGCGCCTCCACCGTGGTGGAAGCCTATGAACAACTGGTGGCACGCGGCATGTTGCTGGCACGCCGTGGCGCCGGCTTCTTCGTGGCCGCACGCGCTGGCCAGAGCGGAGCACGGGCGGTATTCGTGCCGCATGAACCGGTGATCGACTCGGCCTGGCTGCTCTCGGAAATGTTTGCCGACGAACGCGTGCCCATCAAGGCCGGTTGCGGCTGGCTACCCGGCAAGTGGCTCAACGACGAAGGTCTGCACCAGGCCGAGCGTCGCATCATCCGCTCGCCCGGCGCGCAGCAGGTGGGCTATGGCCACCCCTACGGCTATGCCCCGCTGCGCCAGCTGATCACGCAATTCCTCGGCCACTGGGCACTGGAGCTGGGCATCGAACAGGTGCTCACCACCCACGGCGCCACCCAGGCCCTGGATCTGGTCATCCGCACCATGACCCAGCCGGGCGACACGGTCATGATCGACGACCCCGGCTACTGCAACCTGATCGCCATGCTGCGCCTGGCCGGCCTGAACGTGATCGGCGTGTCGCGCACTCCGGGCGGGGTCGATACCGAGCAGCTGGAAACGCTGGCCCGGGTGCACCGGCCCAAGATGTTCTTCACCACCAGCGTGCTGCAGAACCCGACCGGCACCTCCTACACCCCGGCCTGCGCCATGCGCGTGCTGCAGGCGGCCGAGCGGCATGGCTTCTGGGTGGTGGAAGACGACATCTTCCGCGAACTCGGCCAGGCCACCGACCCCATGCTGGCCGCGCTGGATGGCCTGCAGCGGGTGATCTACGTGGGCAGCTATTCCAAGACCATCGCGCCCTCGCTGCGGGTGGGCTACATCGCCTGCCAGCGCGAACTGGCGCGGCAGATCGTGCATACCAAGATGGTGCTGACGCTGACCAATTCGGAGATCAACGAACGACTGGTGCACAACGTCCTCACCGAAGGCCATCATCGGCGCCATGTGCAGACCCTCAATGCGACCCTGCTCAACGCCCAGGCCACTCTCAACGCCAAGTTGAGCGACGCCGGCCTGACACCTTTCACGCCGGCGCGTGGCGGCATGTTCACCTGGGCCACCATCGAGGGCTGCGCACTGTCGGCCCGCGAGATCGCCGACCGCGCCAGGCAGAAGGGCATCTGGCTGGCGCCAGGGGATTTCTTCCATCTGTCGGCACCGGACAAGACCAGCTTCCGTTTCAATGTGGGTTATGCGGATGTGCCGGAGTTGTTTGATTTCCTGCGAGGGCTGTAGGCCTTCTATCGTGCGCAACAGGAACCCCTTGAAGCCGCGCGTGTAACCAGAACGGTCCCGGCCGCAAGGCACTATCGAACCGGCTTGTCCGTGCTGTGGAGCAGTGTCTCGATCTGCCTTGCCCGTCCCGGATCGATGCTGCCGCGCTCCAAGGCCAGGGGAATGTTGCGCAGTGCCAGCTTGCGGTACAGGTCAGCGGCGCTTGAATCCACGTGCTCCAGCGAAGCCAGATGTTTCTGGATCGTTCCCATATCCCCACGTGCGATGCATCCCCCCATTCCTTTGGCCAGGCCGGCATCCTGCACGGCCGCCACGGTACCTCGCAGAAGCGGTATCAGGGCGGCCATGGACTGCCGCTCCGATGCGCCAAAGCCTGCCCACAGCTTGGCCCCCTCTTTCAACAGCGCGATCAGGAAGGGGCCGACATAATAGGCCGAGGCGTGATAGAGCGGGCGGATACCGGCGGGGAGCGGCAACGGGACGCATCCGATACTTTTCGCCAAGGACTCCAATGTCGCCAGCAAGCCTTCTTCGGCCTCAATCCCGACCGTGCATCCCGGCAGCCCGGCCAGAGCGACATCGGGATTGGCGAACATCTGCATGGGATGAAATCCTCCCACCAGGGCGCCGGCTTGCCTGGCGCTCACCAGGGCCGATACTTCCGTGGCGCCGGAGCAGTGAACGACGGCTGTCCCGGCTGCCCACGAAACCTCTTCACAGACCGGCCTGATCGCATCATCGCTCACGGTCAAGAAGACGAGGGAGGATAGTTCAGCGACTTCCTGAGGCGAGCCGGCCATGATGGGCTCGGGACAGCGCGCATGGAATTGGGCGAGATTGGCATCGCTTCTGCTATGCACCGCCGCCACGCGATGCCCCGCCTGGGCGAAGGCGGCCGCCAGAGTCTGGGCGACCCGGCCCGCTCCCACGAAGCCGATCCGCGAAAGCACATTCGCCGTTTGCATGGATTCTCCCTGATCAACGCCGCCAGTCATCGGGTTTCGCGGCAAATTGAGGCGCAACAGGTCGGCAAGGCCATGCGTGAAGCCTTGCGGATTTCCTCGACGACATGAAGACGGCCCGTTACCGCAGCTTTCATATAGTTGCGTAATACAACCATAGTCCAAGCAGGGCCGAATAGCAATGGCCTGGTTCGCTCAGGCGAGCTTTCGTACTTCGGTCGCGCTGGGGGGCAATCCGCCGCCGTCCCTGGCGGTCGGCTTCATCAGCGGAATCGGCTTGCCGGTGCGTTTGTCGATGAGCACCGAATGGCGTTCGCCGCGCTTGAACAGATGTTGCTCGCCCCATTGCCGCAGCGCCACCACGACGGGGAACAGGCTTTCGCCTTTGGCGGTGAGTACGTATTGCTGATAGGCCGTGCCATCCGAGGCGGCCTGCATGTCGAGGATGCCGGCTTCGACCAGCTTGCGCAGCCTGTCGGAGAGGATGTTGCGGGCCACGCCCAGATTGCGCTGCAGTTCGCCGAAGCGACAAGCGCCGTCGAAAGCATCGCGCACGATCAGCAAGGACCACCGATCCCCGATCACGTCGACGCTGCGCGCAACGGGACAGGGTTCGTCAGTCAGGACGCTATTGTTTGGCATGGCATCTCCCCGAGCCGGGACGGTGGTCAATCTGGTTGCATTATAAAACTACATCATCTAGCATTCAATGAGTTTCGATTTGCAACCAGATTGGATGAATGCCATGATGAAGGATACTCCGGCGTCAGCGCCGAACCGACCCGCTGCACCGGTCCGGCGCGCCGATATGCCGCGCAGCATGCTATGGCTGTTCGCCATCGCCAGCGGCCTGAGCGTGGCCAATGTCTATTACGCGCAACCGCTGCTCGATGCCCTCTCGAGAGACTTCGGCATCAGCCACGCTGCTATCGGCGGCGTTGTCACCGCGACCCAGATCGGTTGCGCGGTGGCCTTGTTGCTGCTGGTGCCGCTGGGTGACCGGATGGATCGACGGCGTCTCATGGCGATACAGCTATTGGCGTTGGTGCTCGCGCTGGTGGTCGTCGGTCTGGCCCAGAGCGCGCTGGTCCTGTTGATCGGCGTCCTCGCCGTCGGCTTGCTGGGTACGGCGATGACACAGGGGTTGATCGCCTATGCCGCCAGCGCTTCGGCTGCGCATGAACGAGGGCGGGTTGTCGGCGCGGCACAAAGCGGTGTGTTCGTCGGTCTGCTGCTGGCCAGGGTCTATGCGGGAGGCGTCAGCGACCTCGCAGGCTGGCGCGGTGTCTACCTGACCGCTGCCGCGCTGATGCTGGCCATTGCCCTGCCGCTGTGGAGAAGGCTTCCGGCCCTGGCCGCCGTGCCCGATGAAATGGGCTATCTGCGTCTGATCGCTTCCATGCTCACGCTGCTGCTGCAGGAAAAGGTCCTGCAAGTCCGGGGCGTGCTGGCCATGTTGATGTTCGCCGCACTCAATATCTTCTGGAGCGCCCTGGTGCTGCCCTTGAGCGCGCCACCCTATGGGTTTTCACATACCGCCATCGGCGCCTTCGGCCTGGTCGGCGCCATCGGTGCACTGGCCGCCGCGCGTGCCGGGCAATGGGCCGACCGTGGACAGGGGGAGCGTACCAGTGCCGTCGCACTGGCACTCCTGCTGCTGGCCTGGTGGCCGCTGTCCTTGATGGCGTGGTCGCTGGTGGCGCTGGTGGTCGGCATCATCTTGCTCGACATAGGCGCGCAGGCGCTCCACGTCACCAGCCAGAGCATGATTTTCCTGACCCGGCGCGACGCCTACAGTCGCCTGATCGGTCTCTACATGCTGTTCTATGCCGTCGGCAGTGGCCTGGGAGCGATCGGCGCGACGGCCACCTATGCCCATGCGGGCTGGCAAGCGGTATGCCTGCTGGGTGCCGCGGTCAGCCTGCTGGCGTTGCTGTTCTGGTGGCTGACCCGACGGGTTTCATCCATGGCAGCCACCCATACGCAAGATCGATAGCGCGGAAGTCCGGCTGACCCAATGGCACCATGCTCTCATGCCCAGCAGCGCCAATGCCCGCAATGCGCCGGGCCAGTGTGATGCGCCAGGGATGGCCAGCAGCATCAAACGACGACATTGGATACATCCACCAGATTTTCACGCAGGCGGGAAGCATCCCGTTTCGGCGGATGGCCGAACAATCGGGAATATTCACGGCTGAATTGGGACGGGCTTTCATATCCCACCGCGTAAGCGGTCCGGGTGGCGTCCACGTCAGAGGCCAGCAACCCGGGTGTCATCCTGACCGAGCTGACGCGCAATATCGCGCCTGAAGTGTTCGAGCGTGCCTTTGCCTCGATGCATGAACAGCACCTGGCGCTGGGAAATGCGCCCTTCGAGGTCAAGACCCCCGCACAAGGCGCCGCGACGACGCTTTGGGCCGGCGTCGTCGCGGATGCCGAGACCATCGGCGGACGTTACTACGAAGACTGCGCAATCGCTGCGCCGCTTGCTGACGATGCCGTCGTCAGCGCTTTCAGCGCGGGCGTACGCCCGTATGCGCTCGATCCGGTAGGTGCCGAGCAGTTATGGATCAAGTGCGCAGAATTGACGGGCGAAGCGTAATGAACAAGCGCAGCCAACTGTCTCACACGGCGACGGAACCACCATCGACGAACAACTCGACACCGGCGATGTAACTGCTCTCGGGCGATGCCAGGAACAGTACCGCACGTCCTACTTCATCCGGTTCCCCCAGGCGTCCTGCGGGGATTAGCTGCCTGAGTGCGTCCTCCACCCCAGGACGCGCTTCAAGGTAGTCACGCATCAGGCGGGTCTCGGTTCCTCCAGGCGCCACCACATTCACGCGGATCTGACGGTCCTTCAGATCCGCGGTCCAGCTGCGCGCAAAGGAGCGCACAGCGGCCTTGCTCGCGTTGTAGAGCGACTGCCCCGGGAAGCCTTTGACCCCGGCCACGGAACCATTGAGGACAATTGCGCCGCCTGCCGACATCAAGGGCAGCGCCTTTTGCACACTGAACAGCAATCCGCGTACATTCAGATTGAAGATCTGATCGAAGTCCGCTTCATCGATCAGTCCCAGTGGCTTGGCATCGGCCGAGGCGGTCCCGGCGTTGGCGAAGAGCACGTCGACTCTTCCTTGCTCCGCCTGGATGCGTGCGTAGAGGCGATCCAGATCGCCTGGATTGGCGGCATCCCCCGATACACCGACCGCACCATGGCCAATTTCCCGGACTGCCGCATCAAGTTTGTCGGCCCTGCGACCGGTCACATAGACCCGGGCGCCCTCGGCTGCAAACAGCTTGGCGGTGGCCAGGCCAATGCCTTCGCTGCCACCGGTGACCACCACAACCTTGTCGTCGAATCGCTTTGCCATCTCTGTCCCTTTCATAAGTGGAGAATTGCTCCACTTATTATGTGGAGATATCATCCACTTTTGCAAGCGCATTTGAATATGACGAACAAATTCCCCCTGACAGAAGAACCCTCGTTAAGGGTCGATGCCGCGCGCAATCGCGAGCGCATCCTTGCGGCAGCCGAAGAAGTGTTCCTGGAACGGGGAGCAGATGCCTCGCTCGACGACATCGCCAAGCGCGCCAAAGTCGGGATCGGCACGCTGTATCGCCGCTTTCCCACCCGGGAGGCGCTGCTTGCCGCGACCAACGATGAGCGCCTGATGGCGCTGGCCGAGGCGAGCCGGGGACGTGACGACAAGCTCGACCCCGATGCTTCCGTGCGCGCCTTCGTGAAGGATCTCGTGGCGCATGCGTCGCACTATCGGGGGCTGGCGGCGGCGCTGGGTACGGTCCTCAAGAGCGGCACGCCGGGTTGTCACGCCAGCGGCGAGGAAGCGCAACGCCTGCTCTTGCGCGCACAAAAGGCGGGCGCCATTCGGCGGGAC
Organism: Herbaspirillum sp. BH-1; assembly: GCF_002870055.1. NCBI lineage: Bacteria > Pseudomonadati > Pseudomonadota > Betaproteobacteria > Burkholderiales > Oxalobacteraceae > Herbaspirillum > Herbaspirillum sp. BH-1. The sequence goes on from NZ_PKOI01000031.1 coordinate 21,709, forward strand.
GTCTCGGTCGAGGATCTCGTCTGCATGGTGACTGCGATTTCCCTCAGCATCGAACAAGGCAGTGCGACAAAATCGCGGATCGCCCATTTGATCGACCTGTTCCTCGACGGCGTCGGCGTGCGGTGATCGGAGCGTTTCAGACCACGCGACGGAAAGCCTTCCAGACCATTTGACAGGACATCCACCATGACGTTTTCAGCACCAAGCGGCATCCGCGCCGTCGTCTTCGATTTCGGCGGCGTACTGTTCGACTGGAATCCCCAGCACCTGTATCGCCAGCTGATCGCTGACGAAGAGGAGCGCAACCACTTCCTCACCCACATCTGCTCACCCGAATGGAACGTACAGCAGGATGGTGGTCGCACGCTGGCCGATGCGACCGAGCTGCTGGTGCGGCAGCATCCGCAGCACGAAGCCTTGATCCGGGCCTTCTATGGTCGTTGGGTGGAAATGCTGTGCGGACCGCTCCCCGAGGGCGTGGCGCTGCTGCGTGAACTGCATGCGCAGCAGGTGCCGGTATTCGGCCTGACCAACTGGTCCGCCGAGACCTATCCGCATGCGCGGGACAATCACGACTTCATGCAGCTCTTCCTGGACATCGTCGTGTCAGGCGACGAGCGTTGCATCAAGCCTGAGCCGCGCATCTACGAGATCGCGCTGGAGCGTTATGGACGCCACCTGCCGGCACTGCAGCCGCAGCAGCTGGTCTTTATCGACGACGCGCAAAAGAATATCGACGCCTGCCGGGCGCTGGGCTGGCAGGGCATTCATCACGTCCAGGCGGAGCAGACCCGCTTGCAATTGCGCGCACTGGGCTTGCCGGTCTGACGGTCGTGATCAGTCGCAGCGGCCGGTCTGCACATCGCATTGGAGCGGCGTGCTTTCCTGTGCTGGCAATGTCGTGCTGCTCGTGCCGGTTTCCTCACGCAGGTAGGCGGCCCACTGCTCGACCTGCCCCAGCCAGCGACCGGCGTCCAGCACTTCCAGCGTATCGCCCCGCTGCAAGATGAAGGTCGGGAAGCCGCGTCCGCCGACGTAGTTCAGCAATTCACGGCTGGCCGCGATGTGGTTGTCCAGTTCTTCCTGCTCCACGCGCTGCAGTTCGGCAGCGAAGGTAGCAGCGTCAATGCCTAGCGCCTGGGCCAGTTCGGTCAGCGTGCTTACTTCAGAAATCCGTCGTCCCTGCTGGTAATGGGCACGCTGGATGGCCGCCAGCATGTCCAGTCCGGCTGCCACGCCCTGGATGGATTGCACCGCCAGCACGGCGGCTATCGGTGGCGCCGAATCGAAGACGGCCTCGGTGTCCTTGAGCAGTCCATTGAAATAGTCCTCGCCGAATGCCTGCCCGGTCATCTGCGCGATGCGGTGGTCGTGCGGCATCACGTAGTCGCGCAACTGCGCGTCGACGCGGCGGCGGTTGCGGCCGGCCATCATACCGCCACCATGCGCCTGCACCGGCAGCACGGCGCGGGCTGCGGCCACCAGTGGCGCAGCCCCATAGCACCAGCCGCACAGCGGATCGTGGATGTAGTGGAGCACGGTGTCGTGAGCGGTGGCGGGGGTGGTCATGATGGGGTTCCTCTTGGATGAATCGATGTCGGGCCTGAGGGTGTTTTCACCATCAGGCCCTGGGTATTGCCTGGCTCAGTAGCCTACCGTGAAACGCGCGCGGACGTGCTTAGGTTGTTCCAGTTCGTCCAGCAGGGCGACGGCGAAGTCTTCATAGGAGATCCAGCTCTTGCCATCGGCGCCGACCAGCAACTGGTCCTGGCCCAGGCGGAACTGGCCGGTGCGTTCGCCGGCGATGAACAGGGCCGAGGGCGACAGGAAGGTCCATTCCAGTGCCTGCTCGCCGCGCAGGGCATTCAGGAAGTCACGGCCGCCGGCGGCTTCCGGCTTGTACTCTTCCGGGAATTCCGGGGTGTCGATCAGGGCTTTGCCAGGTGCGATTTCCAGGCTGCCGGCGCCGCCGACGATGGCCAGGCGCTTGACGCCTGCCGCCTTCACGGCCGGCAGCAGGTCGGCCGCGCCGAAGCTGGTAAAGCGGCCGCTGGAGACGACCACGTCGGCGCCCTTGATGGCCGATGCCAGGCTGGTGGCGTCCTTGACGTCGGCCGCGACCACGGTCACGCCGGTGCGCTGGGCGATCTTGCCGGCATCGCGGGCGATGGCGACGAGATTGTGGCCGCGACGCAAGGCTTCGTCCACGATGCGGCTGCCGACATTGCCGGAGGCGCCGATGAGTGCGATTTTCATGAGGTTTCCTTTCGAGGGTTGAGTTAGAGCGGGCAAGTCTGGATCAGCCGGTTCAGGGCCATTTCATCTCGCCCTTGATGACCTTGGCGGAGAGCTCCAGGGAGCTGGTGTCACCGAGGTCGGGATAGCGTTGCTTCATGGCCGCGACCAGGGCGTTGGCATCGGCCGCCTTGGCGGCTTCGGTGTCGAAGGCCTTGAGATAGTCGCGGGTGAAGCGGACCGAGGCAATGTCCAGCGGCGCCCCGGCGGCATAGTGACCAGACACGACGACGGCAGGCTTGAGCTTCTCGATGCGGGCCAGGGTAGCCAGCCAGTCCAGGCGCGATTTCATGCTTTGCGTATCGGCCACCCAGACGTGGATGTTGCCGGCTACCACCACGCCACCGACCACCGCCTTCAGGGATGGAATCCAGACGAAGCTGCGATCCGGCTGCGGGCCATCCAGGCCGACGATCTCCAGCTTGCGACCTTCCAGCGTCAGGCTGCGGCCCTTGAGCACCTCCGGGGTGACGGTGGCGCGCGGGGCGTTGTCGCCCAGCTTGGGACCCCAGTAGGCCAGCTTGCCGGCGGCGGTGTCGCGGATGTGTTGCACGGTGGGGGCAGTGGCCACGATCCTGGCGTCGGGATAGGCGGCGTGGATGGCTTCCAGGCCGAAGTAGTAATCCGGGTCACCATGGCTGATGTAGATGGTGGTCAGCTTCTTGCCGCTGGCGCGGATCTTTTCCACCACTTGCTGCGCTTCGCGCTGGCCGAACTGGGCATCGACCAGGATCGCTTCGCGCTCGCCCGAGACCAGGACCGAGCTGACCGGGAAGATCGCTTCCTTGCCGGGGTTGTAGATATCGAGCTTGAGCGGTGCAGCAGGCGCAGCCGTCGCGCTGCCCGCGCCGGACAGGGCCAGCAGGCCGGTGGCAGCCAGTGCCGACAGGGAGCGCAACAGGGGACGCAGCAGGCGGGAGGATGAGGACATTAAGACTCCGTGGTTGAAATATCGGTACAGGGAGTCGCCATCATAGGATCGCTTTTGTTTTCGAAAAACAGCATAATCGATCACAATTTGTTTCCAAAAACGTGCAGATAGAAAGGCGGCACCATGGATCGCTTGATGGCCATGCAGGTATTCGTGGCGGTGGTGGACGGCGGCAGCCTGTCGGCGGCGGCCGGGCAGCTGGACCTGTCGCGGCCGGTGGTGTCGCGCTATGTGGCCGAGCTGGAGGACTGGGTCGGGGCGCGCCTGCTGCACCGGACCACGCGGCGCCTGTCGCTCACGCCGGCCGGCAATGAAATATTGCCGCGTTGCCGCCAGATGCTGGAGTTTTCCGATGACATGCGCCATGCGCTGGACACGCCCGACGAAACCCCGCGTGGGCTATTGCGCATCACCGCCAGCACTTCCTTTGCGCAGACCCAGCTGATCCAGGCGGTGGTCGACTACGGGCGCCGCTATCCCGGTGTGGCGGTGGACCTGCTGGCGCTGGACCGCACGGTGAACCTGGTGGAAGAACGCATCGACTTGGCCATCCGCATGACCAACCGGCTGGAACCCAACCTCATTGCCCGACCGCTGGGCGTGTGTCGCTCGATCATCTGCGCCGCGCCGGATTACCTGGCCCACCATGGCACCCCGCGCAAGGTGGAAGAACTGGCCCTGCACAATTGCCTGACCCATTCCTATGTGGGGCGCAGCCTGTGGCAGTTCGATCCGAAGAAGACAACTGGAAAGGGCGGCAAGACAAGGACGGCGCCGCAGACCCAGAGCGTGGCCGTGGGCGGCAGCATCAGTGCCAATGAAGTCACGGTGCTGCTGCAGGCGGTGCTGGCCGGGGTCGGTATCGGCCACATGCCGGCCTATGCGGTGGCGCCGCTGGTGGCCAGTGGCCGGCTGGTGCAGTTGCTGCCGGACTTCGAGCCGCTGCAGTTGGGGATGTATGGCGTCTACGCCTCGCGCAAGCATATGCCGGCGACCTTGCGCACCATGCTTGATTTCCTGGCCCAGCGCTTCGCCGGACAACCGTTCTGAGCGAGGCAGGTCAGGCCACGGCCGGGTCCATTCAGGGGGTGATGCTGAGCAGCTTGTGCACCAGTTCGGAGGAGGTGGAGGCGGCGAACTTGCGCATCAGGCGGGCGCGATGCATTTCCACCGTGCGCGGGCTCAGTTCCACCTGGCGGGCAATGAGCTTGCTGGTCTTGCCTTCCACCAGCAGCGCGGCGATCTCGCGTTCGCGTGGCGTCAGGCCGGGCGCGATGGGGCGCTTGGCGCTCACGTCCTCGAAGGTCCAGATGCCGGCGGCGTGGGGGTTGTCGCGGTTCAGGGCGTGCCCGGTAACATGGCACCAGAACATCTCGTCGTTGGAACGCTTCATGATGCGTTCGTCCGAATAGAATCCCTTTTCATTGAGGATGGGGACCAGGCGCAGGCCGGTGCGTTCGAACTCGTCGGCGGTGGGATAGATTTCCTGGAAGGACGTCTGCCGCAACTGTTCCACTTCGTAGCCGAACATCGCCGCCATCGCCAGGTTGCCCTGCTGGATGATGCGGTTGTGCGAGACGCACATGCCGATGGGCGCGTGCATGAAAACCTGTTCGAAGTCGATGGCAAGTGGCTGGGTCATGAGTAATGCTGCGCGATGTGCCGCAAGTAGACGGCAAGGTCCCTCGAACCCGGCGCACCGCCCCTGCGGTCGATGTTATGCTGCATTGCGCCAGGTATTTTTACCGTATTGTATGGCTTATTTCACCTGACCTATGATAATTGGCGCTAATCGGAGCCCGGCATTGCCATGGCGCAGCGCGAAAGAGAAGCTCCGATGCCATCCCTGTTTGAGCTGGTATCCCTACCAGCAGCTTGCAACCCTGCTCGCAAGACAAGAGCCGAAAGGAGACTCGTGAACAAAGTGTATCCAGACGCGGCCACCGCGTTGAAAGACATCGTCAAGGACGGTCAGACCATTGCGGTCGGCGGCTTTGGCCTGTGTGGCATCCCCGAGGCGTTGATCGCCGCCCTGCGTGATTCGGGCGCGCAGAACCTGACCGCCATTTCCAACAACGCCGGGGTCGATGGTTTCGGCCTGGGCCAGTTGCTGTCCACCCGCCAGATCAAGAAGATGATCGCCTCCTACGTGGGCGAGAACAAGGAGTTCGAACGCCAGTACCTGGCCGGCGAACTGGAACTGGAATTCACCCCGCAGGGCACGCTGGCCGAGAAGCTGCGCGCCGGCGGCGCCGGTATCCCCGCCTTCTTCACCAAGACCGGTGTCGGTACCCTGGTGGCCGAGGGCAAGGAAGTGCGCGAATTCGACGGTGAGCGCTATGTGATGGAGCGTTCGCTGGTGGCCGACGTGTCGCTGGTGAAGGCGCAGAAGGCCGACAAGGCCGGCAACCTGGTCTTCAACAAGACCGCCCGCAACTTCAACCCCAATGTCGCCATGGCCGGCAAGGTCACCGTGGTGGAAGTGGAAGAACTGGTGGAAGTGGGGCAACTCGATCCGGACCAGATCCACACCCCCGGCATCTTCGTGCATCGCATCGTGGTCAACGCCACGCCCGAGAAGCGCATCGAACAACGCACCGTGCGCGCATAAGAGGAGACACGACAAAATGGCATGGACCCGAGATGAAATGGCTGCCCGCGCAGCCAAGGAACTGCAGGACGGCTTCTACGTGAACCTGGGCATCGGCTTGCCCACCCTGGTGGCCAACCACGTTCCCAACGATATCGAAGTATGGCTGCAGTCCGAGAACGGCCTGCTGGGCATCGGCCCCTTCCCCACCGAAGACCAGGTCGACGCCGACCTGATCAACGCCGGCAAGCAGACCGTGACGACCATCCCTGGCTCGTCCTTCTTCAGTTCGGCCGATTCCTTCGGCATGATCCGTGGCGGCAAGATCAACATCGCCATCCTGGGCGCGATGCAGGTCTCGGCCAAGGGTGACCTGGCCAACTGGATGATTCCCGGCAAGATGGTCAAGGGCATGGGCGGTGCGATGGACCTGGTGGCCGGTGTCGGCCGCGTGGTGGTCCTGATGGAGCATGTGGCCAAGGCCAAGGATGGCAGCACCTCGAAGAAGATCCTGAACGACTGCAACCTGCCGCTGACCGGCGTGGGCGTGGTCAACCGCATCATCACCGACCTGGGCGTGATCGACGTCACCCCCGGTGGCCTGAAGCTGATCGAACTGGCTTCCGGTGTCACCAAGGAAGAAGTGATCGAGAAGACCGAAGCACCGCTCGACGTGAGCGAGGTCTGAGCGAAATCTGCATCAGCGCCGAACGATCGCTGACGCTGCACTGCAATGAACAAGGGCGCCGTGGAAACGGCGCCCTTTTTTCTTGGTGCAGGCCATGCCGCCGCGGGCGTTTCAATCCACCGTGCTGACCCGCACCGCATTGCGGCCATCCCGCTTGGCCCGGTAGAGCGCGGCATCGGCGGCGTTGAGCACGTCTTCCACGCGATGATGATGGGCGCGCTGCAGCGTGGCCACGCCCACGCTGATGGTCACCACCCGCAAGGGGCTGCTGGCATGTACGATCAGGCGGCTGTAGACCGCGTCGCACAGGCGTTGTGCCATCAGGCGCGCACCTTCGGTGTCGGTCAGCTCCAGCAGCACCACGAATTCCTCGCCGCCATAGCGGCCGGCACAGTCGGTTTGACGCGGCAGGTTGTCGCTGATGGTCTTGGCCACCTCCTGCAGCACGCCGTCGCCGAACTTGTGGCCATAGGTATCGTTGTAGGGCTTGAAGTAATCCACATCGATGAACAGCACCGAGAAGGTCGAATTGAAATTGCGCCGGCAGCGCTCCCAGGTCGCCTGCAGGGCCTCATCCAGGGCGCGCCGATTGAGCAGGCCGGTCAGGCCGTCGGTCTGGGCCAGCTCTTCCAGGCGCCTCTCGATGGCCACGCGGCGACGCAGTTCCTGACGCACGTGCGACAGCAGATAGGCCAACAGCAGGGCAAAGATGAACAGCGAGATGATCACCGCATAGAGGGTCTTGCGCCAGTTCTTGAAGATGGCCTGTTCGGCATAGCCCACGAAGACGATCAGCGGCGAATCGGGAATGCGGCGGAAGGTATAGAGCCGTTCCACGCCGTCACTGTTGGCACGGGCGAAGAAGCTGCCTTCCTCGTGCCGCAGCGCGCTCTGGATGCGCTGGAAGTTGGAACTGCCGCTCAGGTCGCGGCCGATGATCTGCTCGCTGTACGGAATGCGCATGTAGGCCACGCCATCGTCGGAATACAGCGAGATCACGCCATCGGCGCCCAGCGAAAGCCCTTCGAACAGTTCGCGGAAATAGCTCAGGTTCAGCGCCATGACGACGATGCCACCAAAGCTGCCGTCGTCATTGAACAGTCGTTTGGAGAGCACCACCACGCGTACATCGTTGCCCAGGTTGGGCAGGTTGGCCAGGATGGGTTTGGAGACATACAGCCCCGCATTGGCTGAATCGCGATGCACGGTGAAATAGGCGCGGTCGGCGTAGTTGGGCGCGGCATCGCCCTGGCGACGACGCGAGCTGGCCTGGACCCGGCCATGGGCATCGATGATCGCCATCACCGAGATATGACTGACATTGGCGGTACTGCCGAACAGGTAGGCATAGCGCTGGGCATCATTCAGACGCCCGGCGCCCAGCGGATGCTGGTAGCGGTAGGCCAGCGTATCGAGCGACAGCGACAGCACTTCCATGTTGCGCGAGATCGCGCGCTGGGCGATCAGGGTCACGTTGCCGGCATTGTCCACGGCCGCCAGGCGCGTCTGGCGATAGCTCTGGTAGAGCGTGCTGGCACACATGGCGATCACCATCAGCATGGCGATGCCCAGGACCACCACCAGATATTTCTTCAACTGCTTGATTTTATTTCCCCCTGCTTCACCCCAGGCGCAATTAACGCATAAAGCAAAAAGCGCTTCCATCTTGATCGGCGGCAACGTGATTGAGTTGCAACAAAAGATGAACCGCCCTCCCGGCCTTCCTGTCAGATGGCTTATCACCGGTAAAGCTTCGTGCTTAAATGCGAGCGCCATGAAAGGCGACATGCCAGCCGGCACCGGAGGTCTCCTGAACATCAAGAACACCATCAAACGCGACCTGGTCATCCTGTGGGCCTTCATTGCCCTGATCGCGCTCGTGCTGGCTTTCCTGCTGCTGCAGCTGAGCCGGCAGGGTGCCGCCTCGCAGATCAGCCAGGCCACCGGCCAGGCCGCGGTGAGCTGCACCGCCATGAGCGCCGGACTGGCGCATGCCCTTTCCACCCCACCTTCTACCCCACCTTCCACCCCTCCCTCCGCCTCTGCCGGCAGCACCCGCCAGGCGCTCAATGCCGACGGCCTGCCTGCGCGCTCGCTGATGCAGGCCGTGATCGACCTGTCCCTGCGCGATCAGGCCGGGGTCGAGGGCGGCTTCTGGCACCCGCAACAGGACGTGGTGGCCTATGCCTTTCCCACCTATGACGGCAGCGGCATCAAGCGCGACCCGCCAGGCGCGGAAATGGAACGCATCGTCTCGATCGCCCAGCGCGCCCTCGATGGCGCGGCCACCGTGAGCGATGTGCGCCCCGGCCTGCGCGAGGCGGTGGTGTTCGCCGCCTGCCCGGTCAACTTCAAGGGCGTGTCGCTGGCGGCCTGGACGCTCAAGCGCGTGCCGGTGATGAGCGCCGGCGTGCTCAACCAGTTGCTGGTGGCCATTGCGCTGTTGCTGGGTTTCGTCATTGTCAGCGGGGTCTGGCTGGGGAGTACGCTGAGCCGCTGGCGCGGGCAGTCCGAGCACCTGTCGCGCCAGCTCGCGCATGCCGAGCGCCTGGCCACGCTGGGCCGGGTGGCGGCCGGCATGGCCCATGAAATCCGCAATCCCATCGGCGCCATGCGCATGAAGGCCGAGAACGCCCTGGCCGCGTCGGCCCAGGTGCGCGAGGCGCGGGTGACCGGTGCACTGGAAATGGTGGTCAGCCAGACCGAGCGGCTCGACTCGCTGGTGGCCAGCCTGCTGGCCCTGGCCCAGCCCTTCCAGGTGCAGCGCCAGCGCATCGACCTGGCGGCCTGGATCGAGGAAAGGCGCCAGGCCCATGCCGAGCTGGCCGAGAAAAAGCAACTGCAGCTGGGCACTACGCTGGATCTGCCCAGCTTCGCCTCGGGGCTGTCGACCAGTGCGCTGGACCCGGTGCAGATGGCACGCGCGCTGGACAATCTGCTGCTCAATGCGCTGGCCCACTGCGAGGCCGGCGGCCATATCGACATCGGTGCCCGGCTTGGCGCGGATGGCCGCCTGCAGCTCTGGGTTGCCGATGACGGCCCCGGTGTCGCGCCCGAACTGCGCGAGAGCCTGTTCGATCCCTTCGTCAGCCAGCGCAGCGGCGGGACCGGTCTGGGACTGGTGCTGGTGCGCGAAATCGTGCATGCCCATGGCGGCAGCATCACCCTGGCCGCCACCGAGCGTGGCGCCCGTTTCGATATGGAGTTGCCATGGCGCGCATCCTGATCGTCGATGACGACGTCGCCTTCCGCAGTAGCCTGGCCGAGACCGTCGGCGATCTCGGCCATGAGGTGCTGGAGGCCGGCAGCACCGCCGCCGGCCTGCGCCTGCTCTCGGCCCATGCCATCGACGCCGCCATCGTCGATCTGCGCATGCCGGAGGAAGATGGCCTGGTCTTCCTGCAGCGTGCTCCGGCCATTGCCGCCATTCCCTGCATCATGCTCACCGCCTATGCCAGCGGCGACAACACCATCGAAGCCATCCGCCTGGGCGCCTTCGACCACCTGACCAAACCGGTCCCGCGCACGGCACTGGTGGAGACCCTGGAACGTGCCTTGCGCCAGAGTACCGCCGCCCCGGATTCTTCAGCTGCGCCGGACGCGGACAGTGCCGCTGCCGGCGAGCGCAACCAGCTGGTGGGTGACAGCGAAGCCATGCGCCAGGTCTTCAAGCAGATCGGCCGTGCTGCCACCAGCGACGCCACCGTGCTGATCCTGGGTGAAACCGGCACCGGCAAGGAGCTGGTGGCACGCGCCCTGCATCGCAATGGCAGCCGCGCAGGGCGTCCCTTCGTGGCGGTCAACTGTGCGGCGATCCCGGCCGAGCTGATCGAAAGCGAACTGTTCGGCCACGTCAAGGGCGCCTTCAGCGGGGCCACCCAGCATCGCATGGGACGCTTCCAGGAAGCCGATGGCGGCACTTTGTTCCTGGACGAGATCGGCGACATGGCCCTGCCGACCCAGGCCAAGATTCTGCGCGTGCTGCAGGAGCGGGAATTGACGCCGGTCGGCGGCAGCCAGTCGCTGCGGGTGGATGTGCGGGTGATCGCCGCCACCCACCGCGACCTGCCGCAGGAGATTCGCGAGGGGCGCTTCCGGGAAGACCTGTGGTATCGCCTGCAGGTGGTACCGATCATGGTACCGCCGCTGCGCGAGCGGCCCGGCGACATCCTGGCCATTGCCGAACATTTCCTGCGCCAGCACGGTGGCGACAGCCCCAGGCGCATCAGCGCGGCGGCCGCGCGGCGCCTGTTGCAGCATGCCTGGCCGGGCAATGTGCGCGAGTTGCGCAATACCATGGAACGGGCGGCGGTAATGAGTCACGGCAACTGCATCGAGGCCGAACATCTTGTCTTGCCGACCCTGTCTGCCACCAGCCCGGCGCAGGGCATGCAGATCGACTGGGATGGTCCGCTGGCGGCGGCGGTGGCACAGGTGGAGCGGCTGATGCTGGAGCGCGCATTGGCCGCGGCCAACGGCAACCGCGCCGAAGCCGCCCGCCGGCTGGGCATTTCGCGCCAGCAGCTGTATCGCAAGCTGGAAGAAGCGGGGCCGCCAGGTAGCTAGCGGCCTCACGGAAGGCACCTGGTACCTGTGGCCTCAGGCCGCCGCCCGCACGTGGGCCGAGAAGGCCTCCGGTGTCAGCGGGCGGGCCATGTAGTAACCCTGCGCTTCGTCCACGCCCCAGGCGCGCAACAGCTCCAGGGTCTGCGCCGTTTCCACGCCCTCGGCCACGATGTGGTAGTCCAGTTCCTTGGCCAGCGCGATCAGCGATTGCACGATGCGGCGATCCCTTGCGCTGCTGTCCAGGTGACGGATCAGGGACTGGTCGATCTTCACCACCGAGGCCGGGACCTGCTGCAGGTACGCGAAGTTGCTGTAGCCGGTACCGAAATCGTCCAGCGCCAGTCCCATGCCCAGGGCGCGGATCTCATGCAGCAGCTTGAGCACGGCCGGGCTGTGCATCCATACCCCTTCGGTGCATTCGATCTCGACCATGGCCGGGTCGATGCCGCTGTCCCGACAGCCGCGTTCCAGGCGGCCGATCAGGTCGGACTCCTCGAAATTGGGCGCGGCCAGGTTGATGGCCAGCTTGACCGGCATGCCCTCATCCTTCCAGGTCGCCATCTGTTGCAGGGCGGCCTGGATCACCCACTCCGATACCGGACGGATCAGCGCCGTGCGCTCTACCAGCGGGATGAATTCGGCCGGCGAGATCGGTCCCAGTTCATGGTGCTGCCAGCGCAGCAGCGCTTCGCCGCCGTGATAGCGGTTGCTGCGCAGGTCTAGCTTGGGCTGATAGACCAGGGCCAGGCCACCCCCCTGCTGGCGCTCCGGCAGCAGGGCATCGGGAATATCGTTGAGCAGGCGGAAGCGGCGCTGGTGCATCACGTCGGCATCGGCATCGTAGTCGGCCCAGCGTTGCCGGCGCGCCAGTGCTTCGTGCAGGGCGGCTACCGCCTTGCGCGGCGCATCGCGCAATTGCTCGCGGGTCTGCACCACGCTGACGATGCCCCCATAGCTGGGCAGGTTCATCGGTACGGCCATGCTGTCGACCGGTTGTTCCAGTGCCGCTGTCATGCCGCGCAGGTGGCCGGCCAGTTGCTCGGCCTTGCCGGCATGCGAGAGCAGCGCGAAACGACCGTCGCTGATGTGATAGACATCGGCCTGGCCTTGCACCAGCGTCTGCAGCCGCGCCCCGACATTGCGGATCAGCTCGTCATGGATGCGCGAACCCAGCACGCTGCCGATCTCGAAGGAGGTGTGGGCGTCCGGCATGTCGATGTAGGCCAGCGCCCGGGTGCCCGGCTCTGCCTCCTGCAGGGCGCTGTCGGCCGGGACCAGCGAGGCCAGGTCTTCCCGCAACTGGTACTTGTTGGGCATGGCCGTGAGCGGATCGACACGGCCGATGGCCCGCCGCAGCAGCATCTGCGACATCGCCAGCGCAGCCAGCTGCTGCAGCTGCTTGCGCTGGGCTGCATCGAAGGTGCGCGGCACGGTGTCGGTGATGCACAGCGCGCCGATGGCATGGCCCTCGGGCGTGAGCAGGGGCGCGCCCACGTAGAAACGGATATGCGGCGGCCCGGACACCAGCGGATTATCCGCAAAGCGGGCATCGAGGGTGGCGTCTTCCACTACCATCAGCGCACGCTGGCTGACCGTGTGGTCGCAGAAGGACAACTCGCGCGAGGGCGCGCACATGTCCGGGCCGCTCTGCGACTTGACCCACTGCCGGTCGGCGTCGATGAGCGAAACGTACGCCCCGTTGACGCCGAACAGCGAGTGGCACAGGCGGGTGATGTTGTCCAGATCTTCGGAGGAGCCGGTATCGAGCAGATGCAAGGCATGCAGCGCCGCCAGGCGCTGCAGTTCATCGTTCGGCCGGGACAGGGCCGGGTCAGGCATCGCCGTGATCCCCGGCGGCGGCCAGCTGCAAGGGGCGGCTGGTCTGGCTTGTCAGCGCACGTGGCGGATTGACCTCGACGCTCGGGCGCGACGTCACCGCTGCTGCGGCCGGTGCTGCGAACGAGGAGGGCGCTGCCAGCTGGAACACGTCCACTGCCCGGGTCAGGTGCTGCGCCTGGTCCTGCAGGCTGGAGACGGCGGCACTGGCCTGTTCCACCAGGGTCGCATTCTGCTGGGTGACCTGATCCATCAGGGCGATGGCCTTGTGCACTTCCTCGATGCCCACGCTCTGCTCATGGCTGGCGGTGGAAATCTCGCCCATCACATCAGTGACCTGCTGCACGCTGGCCACGATCTGTTCCATGGTCTCGCCGGCGCGTTCCACCAGGCGGGTACCGTTCTCGACGTTGTCGACCGATGCATCGATCAGTTGCTTGACTTCCTTGGCCGCCGCCGCGCTACGCTGTGCCAGGTTGCGTACTTCGGTGGCGACCACGGCGAAGCCGCGTCCCTGTTCACCGGCACGGGCCGCTTCCACTGCGGCATTCAACGCCAGGATGTTGGTCTGGAAGGCGATGCCGTCGATCACGCCGATGATGTCCACGATCTTGCGCGACGAGGTGTTGATTGCAGCCATGGTATCGACCACTTCGTCGACGATGGCGCCGCCCTGCTTGGCGATGTCGGAGGCATTGCGCGCCAGCTGGTTGGCTTCGCGGGCGTGACCGTCGTTCTGCTTGACGGTCGCCGTCAGCTGTTCCATGGCCGAGGCGGTTTCTTCCAGCGAGGCGGCCTGGTCTTCGGTGCGGGCCGAGAGGTCGCTGTTGCCGGCGGCGATCTGGGCGCTGATGGTGGCCACACCGGCAGCCGCATCACGCACTTCGGTCACGGTATTGCGCAGGTTGATGCTCATTTCGGAGAGTGTCGCCATGATGCTCTGGCGCTTGCCGCCATCGTAGCGGCGCAGGGCCACTTCGTGATACAGCTCGCCACGGTCCACCGCCAGTGCCAGTTGCTTGACCTCGTCCGGTTCGGCACCCAGGGCGCGACCGATGGAGCGTGTGATCAGACCTGCCAGCACGACCCCGGCCACCATGGCGGCTGCCAGCAGTACCAGCATGAACGCCTGGAACCCGCGGGCGGTGCTGCGTGCCTTGGTCGACTCGGCCTGGCTCATACGTTCCTGCAGGTCGATGAATTTGTTCACCGTGGCCAGCCAGGTGATGAAGGCCGGCTTGGCTTCGCCCAGCATGATCTTGCGGGCGCCGTCGATGTCGCCGCTGCTGCGGGCGGCGATGATGCGTGCCGAAAGCGGCATGGCGCGGGCTTCGGCGGCCTTGATCTGGGCCAGGGCGTCGCGCTCGTCGGCGTTGGGCGCATGCGCGCCCTTGTTGGCGAAGATGGCATCCAGCGGCTGCGCCGATTGCTGGTAGTCGGCATCGAGCTTGTTGATCAGGGCCACCACGTCCTTGACCTCGGCGTCGTCCACCAGCGTCAGGTCGCGCAGGGCGATGGCGCGGTCGTGGACGCTGCCACGGAAGTTGATGGCATAGCGTTGCTTGACGTTATTGTCTTCGCTGACCGTGGTCAGGCTGCCTTCGATGGCATTGACCTTGCTGATGCTCACCACCGTCAGCACCAGCATCATCACCAGCACCAGCGTAAAACTGAGACCCAGGCGCGCGGCCACGCTGAGCGAACGCCCCTTGTTGTTAGCCTTATCCATGATTTCCCCTGTTATATGGATTTGATTGTGCGGATGAGATCCGCGGCCGGCGCCCTCTCGCGCCATGGAAGACAGTTCGATGATAGGTTGCCCCATGCCCCTTCGCAGGACAAAGAGGGGCATGTTTCCGGACGACCGGCCCCAACCGGTCATCCGCTGTTTTCCGGATCGGCAGCCTATCACGACGGCGGAAAAACTTCTTGGACGTTCTCGGATGGCCTGCTTGCCTCAGGGCAGCTTGCCTGCGCGGTCCAGCACCAGCCCCAGCACGGCGCAGCAGCCGGCGAACAGGCCGATCCCGCCAACCGCACCCAGACCGAGGATGCCGGCGCCGATGGCGCTGCCCACGGAGAAGCCCAGGTACATGGTGGAGGTATTGAGCGAGAGCGAGACCGAGGCCTGCGAAGGCGGACCGGCCGCGATCAGCCGTGCCATCTGAGCCGGGAAGAAAGCCCATACCGCAAAGCCCCACAGCGCCACGGCCACCAGCACCGGGACCAGCGCGACCTGCGGTGCCAGCCAGGTGGCTGCCGCCAGCGCCCAGAACGACAGTGCCAGCAGCAGCAGGGCGGTACGGACCACGCGCTGCGAGCCGAAGCGGTCATTGAGCATGCCGCCAGTGCTCACGCCCACGGCCGCCGCCACCCCCCACAGGCTGACCGTCAGGCCGATGCCGGTTTCGCCGAAGGCCAGGGTATGTGCCAGGTAAGGCGCGATATAGGGATAGGCGGCATAGGCCGCAACCGACCAGAACAGGGTGACGGCCAGCAGGCGACGCACCGCTGCCTGCCCGATCACGCCGACCCGCTCGCGCAGGCTGGCCACCTGCAACTGGCCACCGGCCCGGCGATCCACGCCCAGCCAGATACCGACCACCGCCACGGCACCCATTGCCGCCACCGCCAGGAAGGTGGCACGCCAGCCGAAGGCATGCCCCACCACGGAACCCAATGGCAGGCCCAGGGCGATGGCAATGGTCATGCCGCCACTGACGATGGCCAGCGCCCGCCCGCGTTGCTCGGGTCTGACGATGGCGCCCGCCAGGGCATTGGCATTGGGCGTGTAGAGCCCGGCGGCCACCGCCATGAGCAGGCGCGCGAACAGCAGGCCGGCAAAGCTGGTGGACAGGGCCGCCGCCAGGTTGGCCACGGTGAAGATGCCCATGGCGCCGATGAGCACATTGCGGCGATTGACGTTGGCCGACAGCACCGTGGTGATGGGCGAACTCAGGGCCAACACCAGGGTGAAGACGATCACCAGGCTGGCCACGACCGACACGCTCATGCCGAAGTCGGCCGCCATGCGCGGCAGCAAGGGGGCGATCATGAAGCCCTCGGTACCGATGGCAAAGGTACCCAGGGCCAGGAAACCGGCCGTCAGCAGGGAGCCCGGATGGGGCGGTGCGGAGCCGGCAGCGGCCTGTGGTGCAGGCGCAGTGGGGTCAGGGG
>NZ_PKOI01000032.1:0-34641 GCF_002870055.1 Herbaspirillum sp. BH-1
AAGTAGGGCCACGTCTATCACTCCGTTCTCCCGCTCGCTGTCATGAGCAGGATTGTGGTCTAAACATGGGTCAATTTAGGATGCAAATTTCCAGGGAAACTGGGTCAGTTTTCAATGCAAATCAACAGCCAGACATCACAAGCGATTCAGTAATCGCAAATGCATTCGCGTTAGGCAACGAAAATACTGCTCCGCAATTGCAAATCGAGTCACGCGGTAATTGGTCTGCGAGCCGAAAATCTTCTGCATTGCGGAGAAATTTTCGCCGTAACCCACTGATTTTTATAGTTTTTCCCGCAGATTCATAATAAGTAGGTCGATAGATCGACTTCGTCCATCGGCACCAGCGCATAAAGGGTTCCAGGCATTCGCCCGGACCCTTTTTCTATTTGACTATGCAGGTATGAAAGGCCGCCCTCCGCCCTTAAATGCTAAGCCTTCGCAAGCGGCTTCATACAAAACCGGAAACTTGAAACCAATCCGGACGTTTTATAAATTCTTTCTTGAAGTCGGGTTGAGCGGGTTCAATGTCGAAATCCCGCTCCTTCCAAGACGGCTGGACGATGTCGTCTGTGACAACTTCCAAAAGAATTTTTCTTAAATGCATCTCCAATAGCTTTAGGTCTCTCTCCCAAATTGCCGAGTACTTGAAACCATGAGCGATCTCTTACAGCCAAATCAAAATCAGCGTCTCCTCGGCAGCCCCCCCCTATCCGGCAAGCGTGAACACCACACTACAACCAGCAGCGATCTACCGATCCCTGCCATCCGCTGGAATGCTCAGATCTGAGAAAGACCACCATCCACCGTCAGTTCAATCCCGGTAATGTAACGAGCATCAGGAGACGCAAGGAACAACCCGGCACTCGCAATCTCGGCCGGATCAGCCATGTAACCCAACGGGGTGATCTGGGAGACATACTCCTTCAGGCTATCGATCTGCGCGTGGTCGAGCTTGAGGCTGTTGTCCATCAACGGCGTGCGCGTAAATCCCGGACTCAGCGCATTGACGCGGATCTTGCGTGCCCGCAGATCGTTGGTCCAGGTGCGCGCGAAGGAGCGGACCGCCGCCTTGGAGGCGTTATAGACGCTCAGTTCAGCCATGCCGTTGCTCGAACAGATGGAGGATGTCAGCACCACGGAAGCGCCATCCGACAGCAGGGGGAGCAGTGTCTGCACGGTGTAGAACACGCCCTTGACGTTGATATCGAAGGTACGGTCGTAATCCGCCTCGGCGGTCGCCCCGAAGGGATGTTTCTCGCAGATGCCGGCGTTGGCGAAAATCGAATCGAGGCGGTCATCGCGCTTTTCGATTTCGGCTTTCAGATATTCCAGGTCGGCAAGCCTGGACACGTCGGACACCACCGCCACTGCTGAGTCCCCGAGAACACTAAGGGCCTCATCAAGACTCTTGCGTGAGCGACCTGTCACGTACACCCGTTTGGCGCCCTGCGCAAGCAGGCCTTGCGCGATCGCCAATCCAATTCCCGTGGAGCCGCCGGTGACAACAGAGACGTGATTCAAAAATTGAGAAGACATCGAGATTCCTATCGTGATCAAGTGGGACAGCATCTACATTGCATCGCTACAGAGATGCGCGGGACCGCGCTGCGGTCTGGCTCTGGCCTTCGTGCAGCGTGGTGAAAGATTTTTTCCGAGACCATCTACCGACGGTAACGCGATGCACGGGCAACCAACAGCGCCGCGATCGTCAGGCTGGCGGCGACACATACCATCGCCCAGCTGAAGGCATGCGCCAGGGACGATGGCGTATGGCGGGAACCCGCCAGACTGAAGAACACGCTGCCGATGACAGCCACGCCCAGGGCCGCACTGATTTGCAAAGCGGAATTCACGATCCCGGCCAACATGCCGGAACCACCGGCCGGCGCAAGATCGATGACCGATCGCACCAGCGTGGGCACGGCGATCCCCTGCCCGAATCCGATCAGCGAGAGCGCGATCACGACGCCTGCCAGTGCCGGTGCCCGCGCGGCGGGTGTGGAAGCCACCACTGCACTGAGAATCAGGCAGCCGACGACTTCCAGCGCCATCCCCAATACGGGGGTCCAGCGTCCTAACCGGCGCGCGGCGGCGGGTGTCGTCAAGGGCCCGATCAGGAAGCCCAGTCCGCACGGCACGAACATCAAGCCGGTCGCAAATGCGTTCATGCCAATCGCCTCCTGCAGATAGATCGAGAAGGTGAGAAAGAAGGCCGAGACCACATAGAAGAACAACACTCCGGTCATCCCCACCACCAGGCCAGGTGCATCGGCCAACTGAGGCGCGACCAACGGCGTTCCACCGCGCTCCGTGAGCCACCGCTCGTAGCGCCAGAACGCAGCGGCAAACCCCGGTGAGGCGAACAGCATGAGACAGGTCCACCACGGCCAGCCGGCCTCAGGCCCTTTCACCAGTGGTACCACCAGCAGGCCCAGCGAGAGTGCACAGAGCAGCATGCCCACCCGGTCCAGCCGTGCCGGATGTGAACTGCGCGTGTCCGGCAACAGGGGAATTCCGCCGAGGAACACGAGCGCCACGAGCGGCAGGTTGATCAGGAAGATGACCCGCCATTGCAGGTCGCCGACATTGGCCGCAATCAGCAGTCCACCGAGCGCCTGGGCGGCAATCGCTGCCAGTCCGATGGTCGCGCCGTACATGCTCAGCGCCCGCGCCCTCTCCCGCTCGGGAAACAGCGCCTGAATCGATGCCAGCCCCTGCGGCGCCATGATCGCCGCACTCAAGCCTTGCAGCAGCCGGCCGGCGATCAGCATGGCAGGCGTAGGCGCAACACCACAGAGCAGCGACGACAGGCCGAAGCCCGCCAGACCTGCGAGAAACACCCTCTTGCGCCCGTACAGGTCTCCCAGCCGTCCCCCGGTGATCAGGAACACCGCATACACGGCGGCGTAACCGGATATCACCAGTTGTATCTCGGCAGGATCGGCACCCAGGCCGGTACGGATGGACGGCAGTGCGACATTGACGATGAAGAAATCCAGCGGCGGCAGGAAGGCCCCCACCAGCAAGACGGCAAATGCCAGCCATCGACGCGGATGGGACACATGCTCTGCGTGCGAAGAGGTAGTGAGAGTATTCATTTAAATATGAACCGTTAGGTTCCAAATTGAGCAAAAAAAATTCAGTCGAGCAGCCGCATCGCCGTTTCGACGACAGCGGTCATTTGCTTGTCTACTGCGCCTACCTTTCCGAGCGTGCGCATGCCGTGAGTCAGGCTGACGATCACGGTTGCCAAGGTCTGTGGATCGTGGTGCGCGGGAATTTCCCCGCTGGCCTGCCCACGCGCAATGGCTTTGGCATACGCATGACGGATACGGTCGACCATGGCCTTGACGCGTTCAGCGACATCATCGTCATGTGACACCATTTCCATCGCCGTTGCGACCAGCATGCAGCCGCGACGCCCTTCTTTGCGGCAAGACATTTCCGCCAGGCGCATCAGGGTTTCCCGTATTGCGGCTTTGGCTGATCCTGGCTGCTCCAGCGTGCTGAGCAGACGGACCAGCGACTGGGAGATATAGCGGTCGAGTGCGGAAAGAAACAAGCCATGCTTATCGCCGAAAGCCTTGTACAGGCTGCCCCGTGACAGCCCGGTGCCATCGATCAGGTCGACCAGCGAGGTGCCGTTGTAACCACGCGTCCAGAAGACCTGCATCGCCGATTCGACGGCGGCATCGATCTCGAATTCGCGCGGACGTCCTGGTCCTGATGGGAGATGGGATAAGCTCATGGAATATTTGGAACCGAATGATTCCGAATAATACCGACTGCGATTTATTGATGCAAGTAGAAATTGTTGGCGGACGTTGCCAACAAAAAAGCGGCTCGCCAATGGCAGCCGCTTCCGGTCGATGGCCACATCATCGCAACGACCAATACGCTCAGCGCGCCAGCGCGTAGTTGATCGGCACCCAGCGATACCCGCTGCCATCCTTGACGATATGTCCAATGCCGGGGAAGGACAGGTGAGCGCCCGCGATCAGTTCCTGGGCATCTGCCACCGCATCGAAGGCCTTGCGGCGGTCACCCATGGCTTCATGTTCGTCGGTATCGAAACCGATGGTGACATCGGGCTGCGGGAACTGTACCGCCGCCACATGGATCATGTCGCCCACGATCAACAGGCGCTGGCCCTTGCTGCTGACCAGGTAGGCATTGTGGCCAGGGGTATGGCCGTAGTTGGCCACGCTGGACACACCCGGCTGCAGCTCGCCGTCACCGTCGAAGGGGCGGAACTTGCCGGCCGCGATATAGGGCTTGAGGGACTTCTCCGCGACCTCGAAGAATTCCTGGTTGATGGCGCTGGCCTTGGCCTTGTTGGCCGGGTTGAGCCAGTAGTCGGCATCCTTCTTGTCAGCCCGCACGGTGGCCTTGGGGAAGACGCGCTTGCCCTTGTGCATGAGACCGGCTTCGTGGTCGGGATGAAGGTGGGTCAGGTAGACCTCATCCACCTGGTCCGGGCGATACCCTGCCGCCTTCAGACTGGTGAGCAGGTGGCCACTGTCGGCATCGAGCACGCCACCGGCTCCGGTGTCGATCAGGATCAGTTTCTTGCCCGTGTTGACCAGGAAGGCATTGACCGAGGTCTCTACCGGATCAGTGACGAAAGCTGCCTGCAGGCGCTTGTCCAGATCTTCCTTGCTGATCCCCTTGAGCAGCTTGCCGGCTGGCAGATGGTTGGTGCCATCCGACAGTGCAGTGACTTCGATGTCACCGACCATGGTGCGATAGAAACCCGGCTGATTCTTCAGCATCGGCGCCTCGGCATGCGCTGCCTGGGCCATGGCGAATATCATGGCGGCAGCAGCGAGAGGACGCAGCAGTGGGGTGAGCGAGCATGCGCGGATCTGGCGAACGGAAGTGGACATTGTTGTTTTCCTCAAGGGGTCATTGAAGCCGACCGATTCCGGCACGCGGCAGGCATGCATGGATGGCCGTCCGGCTGATCGGGACGATGCCATTACCGGCCAGAAGGATCGATGGACGAAGCGGGGCTGCGAGGGCACAGGTCGCACTGTGCCGAACGACGGCGTGAGACCCCATTGCAGCTCTGCCACAGGGCGCAGTGTGGACAGTGCAGGAGGGAGTGTCTAGTTATACGAAAGGATAGGCGAAAGGTATTGCATCACGCATCACGCATCGCGGATGCAGACGTTCCAGTGACGACGGGTATACAGGACACAAGGCCGGATCGAGATGATACGTCCCGATCCGGCCTCGCTGGAGATATTGCGCTAGGCTGCTACGGGATCCTAGAAACCCATGCGGCGCAGATCGTCGGCCTCGAAGTTCTGGCCACTACGCTGCTTGACCGCCGGCAGCTCCGACACTTTTACGCGCCACTGGCGCAGCGCCGTCAGCTCTTCATCGATAGGGATACCGGCCGCATCAGCAAATGCGAGACCCGCAAACACGGTGATGTCGGCCATGGAGAAGTTTTCCCCGGCGATAAAGGGCTGGCTGCGCAGCACGTCGTCAAAATAGTGCATCCCGCGGATCGCCTTGTCACGTTCGCGCTCGCCCCACTCCTTGCGGTGCGCCCAACCCGGGCTCTTGAACTGCTGCAGGGCCTCGCCCAGGCCCGGTGTGGCGTGATGGAAGTAGATGCCGACGGCATCCAGCAATTCGCTCTCGGCGCGTCGCTGCATCATGTGAATGAGTCCCTTCTCCTTGGGCGTCTTGCCGGTCAGGATAGGGTTGCCATCGAGGTTGTCCAGGTACTCGGTGATGGCCGTACTTTCCGCGATCAGGGTGCCGTCGTCCAACTCCAGCAGCGGCAATACCCCGGATGGATTCTTGGCCAGGAAGGCCGCGCCCTTGTGTTCGGCACCGATCAGATCTACCGACTCGAATTGGACGGCGTGATCCAGTCCTTTAGCTGCCAGGACAATGCGGATGCGGGCGGGATTGGGGAAACCGGGACGGTCATATATTTTCAAGTTGAGCTCCTGTTGTCTATGAATTATCGATTCGCTGATTTATTGATTAACCAATCAATTAATCTATTTATCTATCTATCGATAGGTAGATGCTAGGGGAGTACAATTCCGCTGTCAACAACTATCTATCGATAGAGAGATTCAAATGAACGCAGCCGATACCAGGGAAATCATCATGGGCGTCGCCCGCAAGGCGGTCCAGGCCAGGGGCTACAACGCCTTGAGCTTCAGGGAGCTGGCAGCCGAAGTCGGGATAAAAAGTGCGAGCGTGCACTACCATTTCCCGACGAAGGGCGACCTGGCGGCTGCGCTGGCGCAGCGCTATACGGAGGATGGGCGGGAGTTTCTGGGAACGATCCGGGAAGGCAGCAAGAGTGTGAAGGCTGCAGTGCAGCAGTACACCGATATCTTCCGGGCCGCACTGGCGGACGATAACCGCATGTGTCTGTGCGGCATCATGTCAGCCGAGCATGACGATCTCCCTCCTGAAGTGCGCGCCGAACTTGACCGCTTCAATCAGATGAATGTCGACTGGCTCGCATCGCTGCTGGCGCAAGGCAGCCACGGCGCGAAAGAACTCAAGCAGGCCAGGACCCGGGCCCTGGCGATCTTTGCGGCAATCGAAGGCGCCCAGCTCATCGCGCGCGGGCAAGGGGACATCGCGGTCTATGACCAGATTATCGAGGGATATCGTCAGGCGGGACTGCTTCCCTGAATATCCGGGGAGCATTCCTTGCTCAGTCCGTGACATCCACAGGCCTGCCCGACCGGAGGAGTTTCAGGCCGCAGGCCGCTTGGCCAGCGCCAGGATGGCGCCGAACAGAATCATGGTGCCGCCGCTGATGCGGTTCATCCAGCGCAGGCCCCGGGCATTCTGGATCACGCCGGAAAGCCGGCTGCCCGCATAGGCGTAGGCCGCGATCGCGACCACTTCCAGGCTCAGGAAGATTGCACCGAGGATAAGAAAACTGACCCAGTAATTGCCGGGAACCACGAACTGCGGGAAAAAGGCGGTGAAGACCAGGATCGCCTTGGGGTTGCCGATGGCGACCAGGAATTCCCTGCGGATGAAGGTGCGAATATTGCCGCGCGCCTGCTCCCCCGCAAGACCGTCAACGGACAGCGTCGCCCTGGAAAAGAAGACCTTGAAACCCAGCCAGACCAGATAGGCGGCGCCCAGCAGCTTGCAGACCGTGAAGGCCAGTTGCGACGCCATGAGCAATGCTCCCATGCCCAGCGCGGCCACGGCGATCATGATCGCAAAGGCGACCAGGCGCCCGACGGAAGCCAGAATTGCCAGCCGCAAGCCGTAATGCGCGCCGATGGTGATGGACAGCAGATTGTTCGGCCCGAAAGCCATGTTCAATGCAAAGCAGGCGGGAACGAACAGCAGCAGGGTATCAAGAGGCATGATCTGACCAGATAGGGTTGGGCGACAGCTTCATTTGGAAAGGGACAGCCTGATGATACAGGCTATCGTTGGGTCAGTCCGGCGCACGATGCCCTGCCACTGCGGTGAAGATGCCCAGACCAAAGAAAACACCGGCGGTGAGGTAGCGCCCCCAGGCCATTGCGGTCGATAGGCGGCGCATGGCAGGCGCTACCCTGTCGGCGGCGAGCACGTAAGCAGTGTCGGTACATGCCGCAATCATCACGAAGATCGCCCCCAGACCAACGCTTTGCGGCATGCCTGGAGCCCGTGTGTCGAAGAACTGCGGCAGGAAGGCGGCGAAGAAGATCGCGGTCTTGGGATTAAGCAGTGCGACCCAGAAGCCATCGCGGAAGATGCGGGTCAACGACAGTCCATCTGCTGCCTGCAGATCCCGCCCGGCACCGCGCTCGCCTCGAACGCGCAAGGCACACCATCCAAGGTAGACCAGGTAACAGGCACCTAGCAGCTTGACGATGGAGAATGCCACTGCCGACAAGGCGAACAGCGCAGCCAGCCCAAGCGATGCGCCCACGGCATTGCCGAAATTGCCCAACGCCACCCCGGCGACCGAAACCAGTCCGGCTTTGCGGCCCTGGCTGAGCGTACGCGTCACGATGAACAACACGCCCGGCCCAGGCGTAGCGGCCAGCGCCAGGCTGGCACCAAGGAAAGCCAACAACATGGAATGCGGCAGGAACGTATGCATGAGATAGACACCAGGGAAAGGGTGGACCGGAAAGATCATATCCAAGCAGCGCTGCGATGCATAGCGGGAGAACCTGCCCGCCCCCCCCTGCAACCAGACTATGCCCAGCTTCAACCCAGGGCCTGTGCCACCTCTGCCACCAGCTTGCGCAACCAGATATGCGCCGGATCATCGCGATAACGCACGTGCCAGGCCATGTGCAACGGAAAACTGCCCAGATCGACCGGCGTCGGCAATACCTTCAATCGGGTATCGTGGACGAGCCGCTTGCAGATCAGCATCGGCAGGGTCGCACAGTAATCGGTCGCGGCCACGATCTCGGGGATGGAGGCAAAATGCGTGACCGAGACGGCCACCTCGCGTCGTAGGCCCCTGCGCTCCAGCGCCTGGAACAGGCCGGTGCGCAGACGGCCGGGCGGCAGCACATTGACGTGCTTCATGCGCTCATATTGTCTCTTGCCGATGCGCGTGCCGATGACCGGATGGTCGGCCCGTACGACGCAGGCCAGGCCATCCTCGCCGATGTGCTGCACCACCAGGTTATCCGGGGCGTCATTGATGCGTCCCAGCACCATGGCGGTATCGCCTGAACTCACGCCGGTCTCGGCCAGGTCGGTGCCGAAAGGCAAGGTGCGCAGGCGCACACCTGGCGCCACCACGCTCAGGCGGGCCACCAACTGCGGCACCAGCACGAACTCGACATAGCTGTTGGGCGCGATGGTGATCAGGTGATCGGCGCGCGCCGGTTCGAAGGCCTGCTGGCCCAATACCACCGCATCCATGGACGCCAGTGCCGCCACCAGCGCGGGGGCAAGCAATTCGGCCTTGGGCGTGGGGCGCATGCCGTAGCGCTCGCGGATGAACAGGGGATCCTGCAGGGTCAGGCGCAGCCGGGCCAGCGCATTGGACAAGGCTGCCTGCGTCATGCCCAGTCGCGAGGCGGCCCGGGTGACGCTGCGCTCCTCCATCAGGGCGACGAAGACCGGCAACAGGTTGAGGTCGTATTTCATATAGTTATATTGTCTACGATAAATCTGTTTTATCAATAATAAATTGGCCGAATTTCTTCCCATTGCCGATGATGACGACCATCACCACCTCACCAGAAGGAGTCAACATCATGTCGCACACCGGATCTGATCTGTTTTCCCCCACCCGCATCGGCGCCATCGACGTCGCCAACCGCATTGCCATGGCCCCGCTGACGCGCTCGCGCGCTGACATGCAGGGCGTGCACAGCGAACTGGCCATCGAATACTATCGCCAGCGCGCCTCGGCCGGTCTCATCATCAGCGAAGCCACCAATATTTCGCGCGAAGGCCGCGGCTATGCCTTCACCCCAGGTCTCTACACCGAGGAACACGTCGCGGCCTGGCGCAAGATTACCGATGCGGTCCACGCGGCAGGTGGCAAGATCGTCAACCAGCTTTGGCACGTAGGCCGGGTCTCGCATAGCTCATTGCAGGAAAACGGCGCGGCGCCGGTCGCCCCCTCGGCGATCCAGGCGGGCGAGCTGGTATTCCTGGAGTCGCAGACGCAGGCAAGGCCCTCCATGCCACGAGCCCTGGAGACCGCGGAAATCCCGCGCCTGCTGGAGGACTATCGCCACGCCGCGCGGCTGGCCAAGGAGGCCGGCTTCGATGGCGTGGAAGTGCACTCGGCCAATGGCTATCTGCTGGAGCAATTCGTGCGCGACAGCACCAATCACCGCACCGACCAGTACGGTGGCTCGCTGGAAAACCGCGTGCGTTTCCCGGTGGAAGTGGTCACCGCCGTCGCCGACATCTGGGGTGCCGATCGCGTGGGCGTGCGCCTGTCGCCGCTGACCCGCTCGGCCGGTGACATCCCGCTGGACAGCGACCCCGAGCGCACCTATCTGTACTACGCCGAGCAACTGGGCAAGCTGGGCCTGGCCTACCTGCACTGCGTCGAAGGCCAGACCCGGGGCAGCAACGCAGCATCGGAATTCGATTTCAAGAAGCTGCACGCCGCCTTCGGTGGCCTTTACATCGCCAACAACAGCTACCAGCGCCAGATGGCGATGGATGCGGTCGCCTCGGGGCATGCCGACATGGTGGCCTTCGGCCGCCCCTTCATCGCCAATCCCGACCTGGTGGAACGTCTGCGTCTGGACGCCCCCTGGGCGGAGGCCGACCGCAACACTTTCTACGGTGGCGGCGCCGAAGGCTATACCGACTATCCGACCTACCAGGCTGCCTGACTCGATGACCTGGCTGGCGCTGCCGTCGCCCGTGATGTTGACGGGGACGGCAGCACCGTCTCCTGAAGCCCGCTCCCTGCCCTGCCCAAGCCTGTTCCAGGGCTGCGTACGGCCACGCCACAATCCCGCCCGGTGAAATCGAAGTACCGGTCAGCGGGAACGATCACGCCTGCCCTGGGCGCAATATCACAAAAAATCATTGCAGCCCCCAAAAAATCGTTTTGATGCTTGTAAAATCCTTGCGGGTTTCCGTAAAGATCAATCAACAACAAGCATCGGCTGCCGCGCCAGCTCATCCGTGAAGAGATGACGGCAACAGGCAGCCTCTACCCAGGGGGGAATCATGCAATCGAAGCGTAGCTTCGCCCATGCAAGACCGTTGCCCGTCAGCGCACTGGCCACGCTGCTGCTGATCGGCAGCAGCGCGCACGCCCAGGTCGCATCGTGGACCGGCAACGTCAACAACAACTGGACCAACGACAGCAACTGGCAATGGACGGGGGCGGCACCCACGCCCACGGATGATGCGGTCATCAATGCCTATCCCGGTGTCGATCCGGTGCTTTCCAGCAACACCACCATCCGGGCACTGACCGTCGGCGGCAGTACGGTGGGCAATCTGCAGATCAACCAGGCGACGCTGAACACCTCGTCGGTCCTGATCGGCAACAGCAACGGTTCCAACGGCACCATCACCGTCACCGGCAGCGGCACCAATGGCAGCGCCAGGCTCAACAGCAGCGGCGATGCGACCGTCGGCCTCAATGGCGTCGGATCGTTGACGCTTGACGCCGGCGCGGTCGCCAACGTCAGCGGCACCACCTATGTGGGCGGTGCCAGCGGTGGCGTAGGCAACCTCACGATCAATACCGACAGCAGCCTGATCGGCGGCGGCCTGGTCATCGGCAACACCGGGGCGGTCGGCACGATGCTGGTCGATGGCGGCGTCGTCAACATGAGTGGCTCGGTGGTATTGGGTAGCGGCGGCGGCAGCAATGGCAGCGCCAGCCTGGTCAACGGCGCGCAATGGCTGATCGGCGACCGCCTCACCGTCGGCAGTGGCGGCAGCGCCCGCCTTTCCATCACCGGTGGTTCCACGGTGGATTCCGTCACCGGCGTGATCGGTACCGCCGGCAGCACACTGGCCACCGTCAATATCAGCGGCGTCGGCAGTCGCTGGACCAATAGCGGTTCGCTCTTCGTGGGCACGGTCAACAATGGCAATCTCACCATCAGCGCCGGTGCCAATGTCAGCAGCGCCAATACGGTGATCGGGCGCCAGGACACCTCCAACAGCAGCGTCAGTGTCAGCGGCGCCGGTTCTTCGCTGGCGGCGGGCAACCTCACCGTGGGCGGTGACGCCGGCTCCGGTTCCACTGGCGGCACCGGATGGCTCACCGTCAGCAGTGGCGCCAATGCCACCGCGGCGGTCGTGCATCTGGGTGACATCACTGGCGCGCGCGGCACGCTCACGGTCGACAATGCCAACTTCACCGCCAGCGATCGCCTGTCGATCGGCTACGGCGACGGCGCCAGCGGCAACCTCAGCATCAGCAATGGCGGCGTGGTCACCGATACCGGCGCCCTGGTCGGCCACCTGGCCGGCAGCAGCGGCAATGTCACCGTGTCCGGCAGCGGCAGCAAGTGGATCAACACCGGCGTGCTCTACGTGGGCAACGTCGGCAACGGCAACCTGACCATCTCGGGAGGAGGCAACGTCACCAGCACCGATGGCTATGTGGGCAGCGAAGCGGGGTCCAACAGCAGCGCCCTGGTCACTGGCAGCGGCTCGGTCTGGAACCACTCGGGAGACTTCTTTGTCGGCCACAACAATGGCGCCACGGGCAGCGTAGTCATCTCGGCCGGTGGCCGTATCAACGATGTGCAGGGCTTGCTGGGCGACCTCAATGGCGCCTCCGGCACCATGACGGTGACCGGGGCCGGCTCCACCTGGAGCAGCAGTGCGGACGTCAACGTCGGTCGTCTGGGCAACGGTACGCTGACCATCTCCGATGGCGGCCAGGTCACCGGCAACCGCAGCTATATCGCCAACAATGCCAACAGCAACGGCAGCGTGACGCTGACCGGTGCCAACTCGGCCTGGATCACCACCAATGCCTTGCATGTCGGGGCGGGTGGCAATGGCACCCTGACCATCAGCGACGGCGCGCGCGCTACCGCCTCGGTGATCCGCATCGCCACCAGCAGTGGTTCCACAGGTACCCTCAACGTCGGTGCCGCCCCTGGCAGCACGGCAGCCGCGCCCGGCCAGCTCGACACCACATCGCTGGCCTTCGGCGCCGGCAACGGTACGCTGAACCTGAACCACAATGCCAGCGGCAGCAGCAACTACACGCTGGCAGCGGCCATCTCGGGCAACGGCACGATCAACCAGCTGGCCGGCGAAACGGTCTTCAGCGGCAACTCGACCAGTTTTACCGGCAGCACCAATGTCAATGGCGGCAAGCTCAGCGTCAATGGCATGCTGGGCGGCACAGTGCGCGTCAACAGTGGCGGCACCCTCTCCGGCACCGGCACGGTCGGCAGCACCACGGTGGCCGCCGGTGGCACGCTGGCCACGGCCGGCACTTCCACGCTGACGGTCCAGGGCAATCTGAACCTGCAGGACGGCGCCACCACCCAGGTCAGCACCAGCGCCGACGGCAGCGGCGGCCTGATCCAGGTCAACGGCAATGCCGCCCTGGCCGGCAGCCTGTCCATCGCCGCCGGCAGCGGCGCCTATGCGCTGAGCACGCCCTATACCATCCTGTCGACCACCGGCACCGTGAGCGGCAGCTTCAATGGCGTGCGCAGCGACTTCGCCTTTGTCTCACCCACGGTCAGCTATACCGGCAATGCGGTGCAATTGACGATGGCGCGCAACGGCAACAGCTATGCCTCGGTCACCACCACCGGCAACCAGGCCAGCGTGGCCAATGCCCTGACCCAGGCCGGCCAGTTGGCAAGCCTGTCCAGCGCCATGCGTGCCAAGCTGGCGCTGATCGACGGCCTGTCGGCGGCGCAGGCGCGCAGTGCCTTCGAGAGCCTGGGAGGGCGCGCCTATCAGGGCCTGTCCACGCTGGGCCTGATGGGCCAATCGCTGCAGACCCTGGGCAACCGCAACATCGGCGGCGGGTCCGCCTTCTCCGGCGGCAGCGGTTTTGCGATGAGCCAGCTGCAACTGGCTTCGGCCGAGACCGATCGCTATGACTACCAGTACAGCGCCGCCACCATGACCGACAGCAGCAATGGCAGCAGCGGTCTGTGGCCCCTGCGTGTGCGCGAAGATGGCGGCGCCTGGGCGCAGGTCGCGGGCGGCCATGGCAATACCCGCTCCGACGGCAACGCCGCCGGCTACACCAGCAACAGCAATGGCCTGCTGATGGGGGTGGAACGGGTGCTGGATGATCGCTGGAGCGTCGGCCTGGCCTATCACTACGACAATACCCGCCTGGCCTACAACACCGCCGGCGACAGCGCCAAGGTGGAAGGCCATCAGGTCGCCGTGTACGCGCAGTACCAGAGCGGTGACTGGCGCTTCAAGGGCATCGTCGGTTATGGCCGCAACCAGTACGCTACCCAGCGCAGCATCGTGATCGGCAATGATGTCTCGCGCGCGGCCGGTGACTACAACGGCGATGAACTCGGCCTGCATGCGGAGGCCAGCTATCGCATCGATCGCGGCAGCTACGTGTTCGAGCCGCTGGTCTCGCTGCAAGGCACGCTGCTGCGCCAGGATGCCTTCTCCGAAACCGGTGCCGGTGCGCTCGGCCTCAATGCCAGTGCGCAGACTTCACGCTCGGCGGTGTCGATGGTGGGTGCCCGCTGGCACCTGCCCCTGCGCGAAGACGGCAAGCTGCAGAGCGAGCTGCGCGCATTCTGGAGCCATCAATGGCTGGATGCCGGCGGTAGCCTCAATGCCTCCTTCCAGGGCGCGCCGGGCGTCAACTTC
This sequence comes from Herbaspirillum sp. BH-1, assembly GCF_002870055.1. Classification (NCBI taxonomy): domain Bacteria; kingdom Pseudomonadati; phylum Pseudomonadota; class Betaproteobacteria; order Burkholderiales; family Oxalobacteraceae; genus Herbaspirillum; species Herbaspirillum sp. BH-1. The sequence continues at coordinate 14,272 of NZ_PKOI01000032.1, forward strand.
CAGGTGGCCGGCCTGCAACAGAAGCGCGATGGCCTGGTGCTGGGAGCGGGGCTGTCCGGCAAGCTGGGCCAGGCGTCGAGCCTGTTCCTGGACTACAACCTGGGCCTGAACGACCTGCAGACCCAGCACGCCGTGGTGGCGGGCTGGCGTTATCGCTGGTAACTCCCTAGGCAGCAGTGCGGATCCCTCAGAACAGGAAGCCGCTCTGCTGCCCGCCGGCCTGCGCCTTGGGCGCGGGCCACGCCTTCATCTGCGTCGCCGGGTAGTTCAGCAGCATCGCCGCTGCGTGCTCGGGCGTGCCGGCATTGAGCCATTGCTGATAGTGCGCGCGCGGGATGATGACCAGGTTGCGCTTTTCCTCGCCGGGCTTGTGAAAACGACTCATCAACGGATGGGCATCGGCGTTGATGGTGATCTGGGTAAACGAAAACGCATATCCGCCTTCGGCCTCCTCCCACGCCCGCCACAGGCCGGCCACGCAGAACGGCTCATCGTCGGCCATGCCGATGGCCCAGCGCTGGGCGCGTCCGCTTTCGTAATTCGGTTCATAGAAATACTGCATCGGCAGCAGACAGGTGTGCGCGCGGCGCCAGGCACCGGCATAGCTGCGCTTCTCGCCGATGGTTTCGGCACGGGCATTCATGGTCGATATCTGCAAACCCGGCTGCAGCTTGCGCCGGGGCATCATGCCGTAGGTACCGACGATGAGTTCGGGCTCTCCCTCCAGGCCGGCACGCACCACCGGCGCGGCATAGTCCTGCCAGGTCTCGTCGGGCCAGTCCGGGGTGGCACTGGTATCGGCCCCGGTCAGGGCGGTGATCTCGGATTTGGGAGTGGGCTTGTAGTTGACGCACATCGGTGGCGGTTCCTCACGCTGAAGGCGGCTGATTGTGCCATAGCAGACCAGGTCCGGGGGCATGGACCGGCACGCGGCCGGCCATGGCGCCACCCATTGCATCAGCTGAAGAGCCGGCCGATCAGGCGTCCGCCGACGTGCAGGATCATGGGCAGCGGCGACTCGTAGTCCATGGCGCCGGTGAAGATGCTGTCGGCGCGGGCGGCGGTGGCAACCAAGGTCAGGATCAGGCCGGTGAAGAGGGTGCTGAAGATGCGCATGATGTTCTCCAATTCAATGTCAATGTGGTGACGGGTCGTCAATGTGGGGCTTTGCTGCCGATACGCATCCGGGCTTGCGTTTGCGTTTCGGCATGGGTGTATCTTGAGGCGACGCAGTTACACATCGATGTCAGGAGTTCACGCGATTGTTTCAATTGACATCAGGCGGAGGAGATCCGGCCAGGCAAGAAAAGACCGGCCTCTCGGGCCGGTCTTTGCGGGCGCATTGGAACGCTTACGCTGCCTTCTTGGCTTCCAGCGTGGCTTCTTCCAGGGCCATCAGCGCTTCAATGGCGGCAATGAGCATGCCAATGCGGTGGCGACGATAGACCAGGCGTTTTCTGGAACGGATGTTCATGATTTCTCCTACGACCGGCGCGGGGCCGATCCAATGACAGATGTGGGGTAGGCCGCGACTTGCGGCGCGGCGATCAGGCATGGCCCGCTGTGGCCATTGCCGCGCGGGAACGCGGGCAACACTGACTCGAGCGGATCAAGGCCGGCAATTATAGCCGAGCCGGGGCGATGCCCGTCCGTTTCCTTGACGAGGAAACTCCCGCCCAATGGGAATTGCGCCTGCCATCCAGGCTTTCCTGCCACACCGTCATGCCACACATGCTGTCCGGTAGAGGGCGCTGAAGCGCCGCGTCGCTTCCAGGCCCGGCACGAAGTGATGGCGGCCAGGCGACATCTGCTCCACCAGCGCATCAATCTGCCGGGTTGAGCCAATGACGGCACGTGGCCCGCCCTGCGGCGCCATCGGCTCCACCTGGCGCCCGCGTGCCAGCGCGCGATAACTGGGCTGGCGCTTGGCGTCACTCCAGCCTGTTTCTATCCATTCACGGATGGTTTGCTTTTCGTAATCGTCGAAGACACCGAACATCTGCCCACCCGGCGCATCGATGAGTCGCCAGAAGCGGCTTTCCTCTGCCGGCGCCGCCCGCACTATCCAGCTGGCCTTGGTCAATTCTTCCAGGAAACGCGCCATCCCGTCCGGCTGTTCCAGCCATTGGTTGACGGTCTTGCCACCGATGCGGCAGTAGTCGGAATGCATCATCCGGCCGAACTGCGCCTTTTCCTGCATCACGCTCACCACCTCCTGCTCAAGGTCGAAGGAATTGATCACATCCATCGTGCTCAGGCCCAGGTCGTTGAGCAGGTAGCCCCGCCGCACGCCCTGCATGAACTGTTGCGGATCGGCTGCCTGTGCTGCGGCATGGGCCACCGCATCCGCGGCCTTGCGTGCGTGTCCGCTGGCAGCGTTGTCGATGGTGACGTGCAGGGTGAAATAGTAGGGATCGATCCCCAGTTCGTTGAGCTCATAGGCGGTAATGAGCAGGTGCAGGGGCAACTGTTCATAGCCCAGGTTGAAGCCGAACATCTCCGCTTCATATTGCCCGCCGTGGTAGGCCAGCGCCAGCTGGAGCGCGCCCTGCACGTAATGAGGTTCGGACAGGGGCAGCGCCGGTTCTCCGCCATGGGCGACCAGCAGGCTGCGGTACAGGCTGACATGGTTCATGGCAGGGTCGCCATCACCCAGCTCTTCGAGATAGGTCAGGATCAGTGGACGGAACAGCGGATCGCGCCAGCGTTCCAGGGCGCTGTAGAGCCAGGCGCCATCGACCAGCTTGGTCGGGGCCACGCGGCGCAGAAAATTGAGTGCATGCGCCTTGCCGCTGAAAAAGCGACGCGGCGCCCCGGCTTGACGCTGCTGGAGATAGGCGGCATAAGCCTGACCGACATCGGCCGCGCGCCGCTCCATCCACCCGGCCAGCGCGTAGGCATCTTCCGGGAGATCACAAGGCAGCGCTTCGGCGGCCCGCAATTGCTGCTCCAGATATTGACGGGCCGACGCCAGCGCGTCTGCATCGGGAGCGGGCGCCAGCAGCTTGCCATGCAGCAGACTGGGCACAAGCTCATCGGCCTGTGGACGGTAGGCCCGGGCGGCCCATTCGGCGGCCTGCATTTCCTCGACGGTAGATCGCATACATCCTCGCGCAAGATCAGAGGTCTCAAGGATGCGATGCCAGGGGCGGCCACGCTATCGGCGAGCGGCCAGCCTTGCTGTCGGAAAACGCCCTGCGGAGAGTAGGACGACGTCACGCCTGCGTAGCGAGCTCCGTCAGTGGGGAGGAAAACCTGGGACTGGAAGGTGCAAGAACAAGGCTTGGCACGACGGCAATACAGGCCTGCTTGCGGATATGAAATAATTGTCTTGCCCGTTTTTATATCCGATAATCGCGCCCATGAACGATACCGCACAACGCCCCGCCCTCCCCGACCGCCTCAGCGTCGATCCCCGCAGCCCGCATTACGATGCCGCCATCTTCGAGCATGACATCGGCATCAAGCTCAACGACAAGGAATTGAACAACGTCAGCGAATATTGCATCAGCGAAGGCTGGGTCAAGATTCCCGCCGGCCGCGCACTGGATCGCAAGGGCAATCCGATGATGTCCAAGCTCAAGGGGCGGGTCGAACCCTTCTATCGTTGATATCGCCAATATTGCCGATCACAGCCATTCCAGCTCAACAACACAAAGGCCCGCAACACAACTGCGGGCCTTTTTGCTTGCTAGGCGAACCGCAAGATTAATCTCTGCTGCAGATCAATCAATGCCCGCGCATCGATTCCGTCGATTTGTCAATCTGTCGATCCGGGAAACAGGCGACGTCATGTCACCGAACGCTGGCGCCACTCCTGCACCGTCGTTCCCGTGATGCGCTTGAACTGGCGCAGGAAATGGCTCTGGTCATGAAAACCCACGGCGATGGCCACATCCACCACCGTGCGACCCGGCTCCGCCAGCAACACCTGCGCGCGCTGCAATCGCTGGCGCATCATCCACTGGCAAAGTGTGTAGCCGGTGCTGGCCTTGAAGACCCGGCTGAAGCAACTGGATGAAAGATGGCACATCGCCGCCAGGGTGGAGACGGTGATATTGCGCTGCAGGTTGGCATCGATATAGTCCAGCACCTGCTGCACCTGCTCGGGTGAAAGCTGGCGATAGGCCGGTGCGCCGGAGCTGCCAGCGGCGAGAGGACGGGAACCCATCGACTCAACCCGGCAGACGGAACACCGTCACCAGTTGCGCCAGCTGGGCCGCCTGGTCCTGCATGGAGGCCGCCGCTGCTGCGGCCTCCTCCACCAGCGCGGCATTCTGTTGGGTCACCTGGTCCATCTGCGTGATGGCGCGGTTGACTTCCTCGATGCCGGCACTCTGCTCGCGGCTGGCGGCACTGATCTCGGCCACCACGTCGGCCACATGGCGCACGCTGGTGACGATTTCCTGCATGGTGCGGCCGGCCTGTTCGACCAGATGCGAACCGTTGTCCACCTTGCCGACCGAATCCTCGATCAGGCCCTTGATTTCCTTGGCGGCCTGGGCGCTGCGCTGGGCCAGGTTGCGCACTTCCGATGCCACCACCGCAAACCCGCGCCCCTGCTCGCCGGCCCGTGCCGCTTCCACCGCTGCGTTCAGGGCCAGGATGTTGGTCTGGAAGGCAATGCCGTCGATCACGCCGATGATGTCGGCAATCTTGGTGGAGGCGCTGTTGATGTCGGCCATGGTGCCGACCACCTGCTCGATCACCTTGCCGCCATCGGCCGCCACACCGGAGGCGGTGATGGCCAGCTGGTTGGCCTGGCTGGCATTGTCGGCATTCTGGCGCACGATGGAGGTGAGTTCTTCCATCGATGAGGCGGTCTCCTCCAGCGCGCTGGCTTGCTGCTCGGTGCGCGACGACAGGTCCAGATTGCCGGCGGCGATTTCACCGGAAGCGGTGGTGATGGTATCTGTCCCCTGGCGCACGCCCTGGACGATACCCGAGAGGCTGCGCCGCATGGTTTCGATGGAATGCAGCAGGCTGTGCCGGTCGTTGGCCTTCAGCGCCACGGCGGTGGATAGGTCCCCTTGCGCGATCTGCTCCACGATCTCCACCGCCCGAGCCGGCTCGCCGCCCAGTTGGCGCAGGATGGAACGCAGGATGAAGGCGGCCATGGTGGCAATGGCCCCCATCAGTACCGCCCCCAGCAACAGCAGGACCAGGGCATTGCGATAGAAGGCCTGGTTGATATCATCGATGTAGGCGCCGAAACCGATGGTCCAGTCCCACGGCGCGAAGCGGGTCACCGCATACAGCTTCTGCACCTTCTCGGTGGTATTGGGACGCGTGCCTTCGGCGATGAGCAGGCCGATTTCCTTGCCTTGCAGGGCGGCGCGATAGCGATCACCATCTTCCTTGGCGGTCTTGTCCTGGATGCCCACGCGCTTGGGATTGGGGTGCACGTAGTTGAAGTCGTCGCTGTAGCCACGTACGAAGTAGTAGTTCTGCTCCTTGGCAAAACTGCCGATGACCAGCTTGGCCTGCGCCTGGGCCTGCTCGCGGGTCAGCTTGCCGGCCTGTTCCTGGGCCTGCGCCTTTTCGGCCGCAGCTTTGGCCAGGGTCACCAGCAAGGACAGCTGCGCCTCGCGTTCTTCCATCATGGTGCGCCTGAGCGTGGTCAGCGAGACCGCGGCGATCACCAGGATGCCGATCAGGGTGGTGGCACACAGCCAGATGATTTTGGTACGCAGCTTCAAGGGGCCTCTCCGTCTCTTGGATTCTTGGATAAATGACAAGCTCGCAGCACCCGCTCTGTGGCGAGGTTTGCGTGCGAGCATTGATGTGGATGTGGACGCTTTCGCGCCCTGCCGGGGACGGCAGCGTCCGCGCCAATGACAATGTAACCCGGCAGCAACGGCGGCCTTGGGCGGAACAAAGCCGCTTTCCGGCGTCAAACCGGAATTTTCCACCGCCGGCGGGCGGATGCGGGTCTATCGCGGCCGCGCCGGCTCGTCCTGGCTGGCGGGATCGATGCGCAAGTCAGTCTCGAAGCTCTGCAGCACGGCGCGCAATTCGCCGCGCTTTTGCATCGCCTCCAGTTGCGCGTTGATGCGTGGCAGGTATTTCACGCAGGGACTGGCCTTGCTCATGGCGATGTAATTGTCGGTCTCGCTGACGAAGGGGCGCAGCGGCATGAAGTTCTCGGACTGGCCGGTCTGGTTCAGGTAGATCACGCCGCTGTAGTAACCGGTGATGAGGTAGTCGATACGGCCCGAGTCGAGCTTGCTGAAATTCATGTAGACCTTCTGCGCGGTCTCGATGATGAGGTTGTCGCGCATGAATTCATCGAAGCCGCCGCCGAACTGGTTGCCCAGGGTGATGGCGCCGCGTTTGCCAATCAGGTCCTTCCATCCGCTGAAGGGGAAGCGGTTGTTGCGTGCCACGAACACGGCGATCGGGTTGCGGAACAGCGGCACCGAGGCATAGGCCAGGTATTGCTGGCGCTCGGGCGTGTTCTTGAGGGAAGAGACCAAGGCGACTTCACCGCTTTCGGCCTCCCTGAGGACGCGGTGAAAAGGCCCGACATAGCGCACTTCATAGGGAATGTTCAGCGCACTGAGTGCGCGGGTGGCAATCTCGATGCTGGCACCGGTGAGGCGCTTGCCGTCGTACCAATGCAAAGGTGCGTAATCCGAATCGGCAGAGATGACGACCTTCGTGCATTCGGCGGCCTGCGACGACAGCGGCAGGACCGTGACGGCCATGGTCGCCAGCAGCATCGCTGGCAGGAATCTATGCATGCTGTCCCCCTTCCTTGCATCATCATGACGTCCCCCGTAGTGGCGTCATTGGCTGGTGTGATCAGGTCAGCATAACCCGATTGCGGCAAGCGTCGGCATGAATTTGATCAAGGAAGTCAGTACGACGATGATTTTGCGACAGCTGTCTTCGCCGCCCGTCGGAGGCTTGCAGATCAAATCAGGGCGCACCAGATCCGGGCATGGATACGTTTTGTAACGAATCGCGCCGATCCTGTCAGCCTGTGCGCCGACATTCATTCCGGCCTCCCCTGTTCATTGCACGCGCGGCACGAGGGCGCCAGACCCCGCTGCCCTGCAAGGATTGCGCTTGATGAGCTCCTGGCTTCGCGCGCTCTTGCCTGCCGTTGACTGCGGTCGACATGCGCATCCTGACCCGCCACGACTGTCGGACACGCGAGAAACGTCTGACAACAACATGCTGGGCTTTCCGACTGTTGGCGCGGCCACGGCTTCCTATGATGAAGCCAAGTTTTCCACAAACGCCAACTGCCTCGGGGAAAACGATTCTTCCGGACTGCCTGCCCGTGCAACCTGGCATCGCCTGGCGCAACACTGCAACACTTGCCCACGGGCAGCAAGCAATGATCAATCAAGGATAAAGGAGAACAGCCATGACCAAGACCTTCCTCACCGCCGCCGTGCTGGCCGCCGCTACTTTCGCCACTGGCGCCTACGCCCAATCCTATGACCAGGGTGGCAGCGGCATGCAGGGTACGCAGCAGCAGCAATACGATGCGTCGCCATCGTCCTCGTCCTCTTCGTCGCCGCAGTACTACAACTACCAGGGCCAGCAAACCAGCTCGCCGGCTGGCCTGCAGGAAAGCGGCCAGAACGGCCAGTACGTGGATCCCAAGGGTTATGAAGTCCCCACGGGTCGTCCCAACAACTATGCTCGCGAACTGAAGGACGGCCCCATGGGCACCTCGCCGGGCGCCTGATTGCTGAGTGAGCAAAGCCTGAACGTCTTCGGTTAGCCAAGGCTATACCGGCGACCACCGCACCATCGCCCTGGCCTCGGCCGGGGCTTTTCATTGTGAGACCCGCGCAGCGTGACGGCATGCCGTAGAATCGCGCTTTTGCCCGCGCTTCTCCCTGGCGCTGGCCATCCTCCGGTCTTGCAATGAATCCTCAAGAAATCGGCCGCGGCATCGGCTTGTCCGTGCTGGCGTCCGCCCTGTTCGCCTTCCTCTCCGGTTATACCCGCCTGCTGGCCCCGCTGGACGGTACCGACATCTTTGCCTGGCGCATCCTCGGTACCCTGTTGACCGTGGTCGGCCTGCTGGCCTGGCGCGGCGAGCTGCCGCGGCTGCGGGCGGCCGTGGCGCAGTTGCTGGGGCGTCCTGGTACCTGCCTGGTGACACTGGCGATGGCGGCCTTGCTGGCCCTGCAACAATGGCTGTTCCTGTGGGGGTCGGTGAACGGGCGGGCGCTGGAGGTCTCGCTGGGCTACTTCCTGCTGCCGCTGTCGATGGTGTTGGTGGGACGCTTCTACTACGGCGAGAAGATGAACCTGCTGCAGCGCCTGGCGGTGCTATGTGCATGTATCGGCGTTGCGCACGAACTGTGGATGACGCGTGCCTTTTCCTGGCCGACGCTGGCCGTGGCGCTCGGCTATCCGCCCTACTTCATCCTGCGCCGGCGCATCAAGCTGGACTCCCTGCTGATCTTTGCGGTGGAGCTGATGGTGCTGGCGCTGCCGTCCCTGGTCGCCGTGCTCATGAGCGCCTCGCTGGCGGCCACCGTGCGGACCCCGTCCATGTGGCTGCTGATCCCGGGGCTGGGCGTGATCAGCATGATCGCCCTGACCAGCTACCTGCGCGCCGGAAAGCTGCTGCCGATGGGCCTGTTCGGCATCCTGGGCTATGTGGAACCGGTGCTGCTGGTGCTGGTGGCCATGGCGGTGCTGGGCGAATCGCTGCACCTCTCGCAGCTTGGGACCTATGGCCCGATCTGGCTGTCGGTGCTACTGACGGCCTTGCACAGCGTGCGGCTGATGCGGCGGCCGGCGCTGCCGTCCCAGCCGTTGAATTGAGGGCGTTTTCGTGGACTGATCGCGGCGCGGTACCGCCCGCCTTCTCCTTATACTGGTCAAAACGGCCTCCCCTGCGCGGGGAAAGTGCCGCCGGGAGGGGAGAGACTTCACATGCGGCCCATATTGGCAAAGGCGGGACGGGTTGCGCGCCATTCGGTGGCGCGCCGGGCGCGACTTTTCGTGATCCTGATCTGCATTGCCATCGCCGCCGGCCATACCTGGCAAAGCCTGAGCGCCCGTCTGGCCCAGGTGGAAAACACCCGTATCTATTCCGGCAATATCGCCAAGGCGCTGGCGCGTCATGCCTATGACGTGTTCCAGGCGACCCACGGCTCCCTGATCAACATCAGCGACCGCATCTACGAAACCGGGGTGGACCCCGCCCACACCCGTGGCATGTCCCCCCTGCTGCGCCAGTTGTCCAAGGAAATGCCGCAGCTGGACGGGCTGTACATCTACGATGCCGCCGGCAACCGCATGGCCAGTTCATCCACACCACGGCCGGCCGATGCCAACAATGCCGACCGCGCCTACTTCATCTACCATCGCGACCACGAGGACGGCGAACCCCACATCAGTGCCTCCCTGGTCAGCCGCAGCACCGGCAGTTGGATCATTCCCATGTCGCGCCGGCTGAACCATCCCGACGGCAGCTTTGCCGGGGTCTTGCTGGCGACCTTGCGGGTGGACCACTTCAATGCGCTGTACCAGACGGTGGATATCGGCAAGAACAGTTCCATCCTGCTGGTGCTGCGTCCGGGCACGGTGCTCACGCGCCAGCCCTTCGAGGCCGGCTACATCGGCCGCGACATCACGGCAGATGCCAGCATCCGTCAGTTGCTGGGCGGCCCGGCCAGTGGCCACGCGGAAATCCTCTCGCCGCTGGACGATACCTATCGCTACCTGTCCTACCAATCGGTGCAGGCATTCCCGCTGGTGGTGACGGTCACCATCGCGCGCGACGAAGCCCTGGCCGACTGGCGCCAGCAAACCATCGTCTATGGGGCGGCCGTGTCGCTGCTGCTGTTGATCATTGCCATGTTCGGCTGGCGCCTGATCGGCCAGATCGAGCTACGCCTGGCCGCCGAGGACCGTGCCCTGCAGGCCATGGGCGAACTGCGCCAGGCCAACAAGCAGCTGGAGTTGCTGGCGCACCAGGATGGCCTGACCACCCTGGCCAACCGGCGCCATCTGGACATGGTGCTGGATGCCGAATTCCGGCGTGCCACGCGCAGCGGCGCGGCCCTGTCGCTGGTGATGATCGATGTCGATTTCTTCAAGCAGTACAACGACCTGTATGGCCACCAGGCCGGCGATGAATGCCTGCGTCGCATCGCCCTGGTCCTGAAGGAGCGCCAGCGCCGCCCGGGGGATCTGGCGGCGCGCTATGGTGGCGAGGAAATGGTGATGCTCCTGCCCGAGACCGATGCCGAGGGCGCCATGGTGGTGGCCGAGAAGATACGCGCCGGCATCCAGGCGCTGGACCTGGGGCATCGTGGCAATCCGGTAGGCGTGGTGACGGTCAGCGCCGGCGTGTGCGCGCTGGATCTGCTGGAGGGCGCTTCGCGCTCGGTGGAAGAACTGCTGGGGCGGGCCGATGCCGCGCTCTACGAAGCCAAGCGCGGCGGCCGCAATCAGGTACGCATGGCGCAGGCGGGTATGCCTGCGCCAGCCCCCGTATCAGCTGACTGAGGCTGGCCGGGGGCCAGCATCAGCACTTACTGCTGGTGGTAGGAGGTGACGCGGTCGACTTCGTTCTTGGAACCCAGGAACACCGCTACGCGCTGGTGCAGCTTTTCCGGCTGGATATCCATGATGCGCTGTTGACCATCGGTGGCGGCACCACCGGCCTGTTCGACGATGAAGGCCATCGGGTTGGCTTCGTACATCAGACGCAGCTTGCCCGGCTTGCCGGGTTCGCGGGCGTCGGCCGGGTACATGAAGATGCCGCCGCGATTGAGGATGCGATGCACATCGGCCACCATGGAGGCGATCCAGCGCATGTTGAAATCCTTGCCGCGCGGACCGGTGGTGCCGGCCAGCATTTCATCCACGTAGCGCTTGACCGGCGGGAACCAGTGACGCTCGTTGGACGCGTTGATGGCAAATTCCTTGGTGTCCTCGGGGATGCGGATGTCCTTCTGGGTCAGTACCCAGGCGCCCATTTCACGGTCCAGCGTGAAGCAGTGCACGCCGTCGCCGGTGGTCAGTACCAGCACGGTCTGCGGGCCATACACGGCATAGCCGGCAGCGACCTGTTTGGTGCCGGGCTGCATGAAGTCCTGCTCGCTCGGCTCGGTCATGCCGTCGGGTGCCTTCAGCACGGAGAAGATGGTGCCGATGGAGACGTTGACGTCGATGTTGGAGGAGCCGTCCAGCGGATCGAACATCAACAGGTATTCGCCCTTGGGGTAGCGGTTGGGGATGCGGTGGATGGTCTCCATTTCCTCGGAGGCCATGGCCGCCAGGTGACCACCCCACTCATTGGCTTCCAGCAGGATTTCATTGGAAATCACATCCAGCTTCTTCTGCACTTCGCCCTGCACGTTTTCGCTGCCGGCGCTGCCCAGCACTTCGCCCAGCGCACCCTTGCCGACGGCATGCGAGATCGACTTGCAGGCGCGACCGACGACTTCGATCAACAGGCGCAGTTCGGACGGAATCTTGTTGTGCAGGCGCTGCTGCTCGATCAGGTGTTGCGTGAGGCTGATGCGTTTCATGATGGTCTTCCTTGTGGGTGGTTTTATGATTTATGAATGAGGGAAATAAAAGATCGTCGAATTATCTTTTCCGGTGATCAATCGGCCAGCGCCTTGGTGATCACTTCGGCCACGTCGCGCGACAGCTTCGGCGTGCCTGCCACCTGCTGCAGGGCCAGACGCATCTTTTCCTGCAGCGCCGGGGTGTACTTGCGCCAGCGGTCCAGGCTGCGCGCCAGGCGCGCTGCGACCTGGGGATTGCTGCCATTGAGAGCGATGACCTGCTCGGCCCAGAAGGCGTAGCCGTTGCCATCCAGTGCATGGAAGGCGGACGGGTTGCCGTTGCAGAAGCTGAAGATCAGGCTGCGGGCGCGATTGGGGTTCTTCAGGGTGAAGGCCGGGTGTTCGGTGAGGGTGCGCACGGTGTTGACGTCGGCGTTGCGGGCCGTGGCCTGCAGCGTGAACCACTTGTCGATGACCAGGGCTTCCTGTTCGAACTCGGTATAGAAGCGCTGCAGCGCCTCGCTCTTGCCCGGTGCGGCGCTGTTGAGGATGGCCGACAGCGCGGCCAGGCGGTCGGTCATGTTGTTGGCATCCTCGTCCTGTTGCCGGGCCAGGGCCATGGCCTCTTCGTCATCCAGCTCGGCCAGGTAGGACAGGGCCACGTTCTTGAGGGCACGACGGCCGGCGGAAGCGGCGTCCGGGCTGTAGGCACCGGGCGTCTGGTGGCTGCGGTAGACGGCCAGCAGCTCGTCGCGCAGTTCGCGCGCCAGCGAGCGGCGCAGGAACTGGCGCGCCACGTGGATGGCGTGCGGGTCGATGACTTCCATCTGCTCGGCGATCATGGTCTCCGACGGCAGGGTCAGTACCAGTTCGCGGAAGGCCGGGTCCAGCGATTCGTCCTGCAGGGTGGCGCGCAGGGCATCGGCCAGGGCGCCGTCATGTTGCAGGTTGTTGAGCACGGTGTCGACCGCCACCACATGACCGGACTGGCGTGCCGCCTGCACGGCCACGGTGAGGTTCAGCAGGCGCCGGGTGGCCAGGCGCTGGCCGGCTTCCCAGCGGTTGAAGGCGTCGCTGTCGTGGGCCATCAGGAAGGCCAGCTCGGCATCGCTGTAGTCGAACTGCAGCACCACCGGTGCGGAGAAGCCGCGCAGCAGCGAAGGCACCGGCTTCTGGTCGACGTTGATGAAGCGGAAGCTTTGCTTGGCCTTGGTCAGTTCCAGTACGCGGGTGGTGGCACCGGCTTTCTTTTCCCCCTCCAGGGTCAGTGCCAGGTCGCGGCCCTGGGCGTCCAGCAGGCCGACGGCCACGGGGATGTGGAAAGGCTGTTTCTTCTTCTGGCCGGGCGTGGCCGGGCAGCTTTGCTCCAGGGTCAGTGTCAGGGTCTTGCGCTTGGCATCGTAGTCGGCGGCCGCTTGCAGCAGCGGCGTGCCGGCCTGGCTGTACCAGCGCTCGAACTGGGAAAGGTCGCGGCCATTGGCGTCGGCCATGGCGGCGCGGAAATCGTCGCAGGTGACGGCCTGGCCGTCATGCCGTTCGAAGTACAGGTCCATGCCCTTGCGGAAGCCCTCGCGGCCCAGCAGGGTCTGGTACATGCGCACCACTTCGGCGCCCTTTTCATAGACGGTGACGGTGTAGAAATTGTTGATTTCCACATAGGAGTCGGGGCGCACCGGATGCGCCATGGGGCCGGCGTCTTCCGGGAACTGCGCCTGGCGCAGCACGCGCACGTCGTCGATGCGCTTGACGGCGCGGCCGCTGTCGCTGCCGATCATGTCAGCCGAGAATTCCTGGTCACGGAAAACGGTCAGGCCTTCCTTCAGCGAGAGCTGGAACCAGTCGCGGCAGGTGACGCGGTTGCCGGTCCAGTTGTGGAAGTATTCGTGGCCGACCACGGCTTCGATGTTGGCGAAATCCACATCGGTGGCGATGCGCGGGTTGGCCAGCACGAACTTGGTGTTGAAGATGTTCAAGCCCTTGTTTTCCATGGCGCCCATGTTGAAGTCGCCCACCGCGACGATCATGAAGCGCTCCAGGTCCAGGTCCAGGCCGAAGCGTTCGACGTCCCAGTCGATGCTGTTCTTGAGCGAATCCATGGCGTGCTGGGTCTTGTCCAGGTTGCCCTCTTCCACCCACACCTGCAGCAGCGCGTCGCGGCCGGAATGCAGGCGGACGGTTTCTTCCTGGCAGACCAGCTGGCCGGCCACCAGGGCGAAGAGATAGGACGGCTTCTTGAACGGGTCTTCCCACTTGGCGTAGTGACGGCCATCGGGCAGCGCGCCCTCTTCGATCAGGTTGCCGTTGGACAGCAGCACCGGGTAGCGGGCCTTGTCGGCGCGCAGCATGACGGTGAACCGGGCCATCACATCCGGACGGTCGGGGAAATAGGTGATCTTGCGGAAGCCCTCGGCTTCACACTGGGTGAAGAAATTGCCATTGGACACATACAGACCCATGAGCGAAGTGTTGCGGTCCGGGTGGATCAGGGTCTCGATTTCCAGTTCCACGCTGGCCGGTGCGGTGGGGATGGTCAGCACGCCGGCGGCAATGCGAAAATCACCCTTGTCCTGCGAGAGCGTCTTGCCGTTCAGGCGCAGGGCCACCAGTTCCAGCTCCTCGCCGAAGAGCACGAGTTCGCGGCCCTTGGCGGCCGGGTTGCGGGTCATCGTGAGACGGGTGGCCACGCGGGTGTCGGCGGGATCGAGGTCGAAGCCCATCTCGACGGTGTCGGCCAGATAGTTGGGAGCGGCGTAGTCTTTACGGTAGATCGTCTGAGGCGTATCGGTGCGCATGGAGGCCTGTCCAGAGTGGAAATGGAGATGAGGTGAGATGAAGGCGACGACAGTCGCAATCTAAATCAGGTGCAGCAAAAACCCGATTTTACCAATCATCCCGCATCACGCGGATGCTATCGGGCTGAAAACGGGCTGAAAAACCAGCCGGGAATCGGGGACGCGTCCGGTAAAAGACCACCGCCGACCGCCATGGTTCGCCACGGCAGCACGGCGGCACTACAATAGCCACCGTGGCGCACGCCCCAGGATGGGGCAGCACTGCGCAGGAAGCGGCCGGAAGGTGCGCCCGGGATAGAAAGCCCCGGCCCCTTGTCCTACTGCTTCCCGGCGGCCCTGGTCATTGACCTAGCGTCCGCAGAGAGCCCAGCCATCCGCCCGGCGCCTGGCCTTTTCCACTGGAGCATCTTCATGAAACGCTGGCTTTACACCTTCATCGCGGCGGCGGGCCTGCTGCTGTCCGGTTGCGCCTCGGTGATCGAGAGCAATGTCACCTCCTTCCACGCCTGGTCCCCGGCCGACAACGACAAGGCCTATGCCTTCGCCCCTACCCCGGCGCAGGAAAACGACCTGGAATACCAGAACTACGCCGGCCTGATCCGCCAGGAACTGCAGTTCCTGGGCTTTACCGAAGCGGCCCAGCCGAAACAGGCCCAGCTCAACGTCAGCTTCAGCTACGGCATCAATACCGAGCAGGTGGTGGTCAGCCGGCCGGCCTACGACCCCTTCTTCTACGGCCCGGCACCGGGCTGGGGACGCTTCGGGCCGCGGCCGTTTGGCTTCTATGGTCCCTACGGTCCATTCTATGATCCGTTCTGGTATGGCGGCCCCATGCAGACCACCAGCTACCCGGTCTTCCTGAGGCGGCTGCAGATCGGCATCAGCAATGTGGCCGACGGCAAGAAACTGTTCGACGTGGTGGTAGACAGCGAAGGCAATCGCGCCGGACTGGCGGCGGCCATGCCCTACATGGTGCGCTCGGCCTTCGAGGACTTCCCCGGCCCGAGTGGCGTGACGCGCCGCATCCGCATCAAGGTGGACAAGGACGGGCAGCCGGTCGACTAGGTTTGCTCTGAAGGGGTGGGACGCGACAGCCTCCGTCCCAGTCCCCATATGCTCAACAACAGCAGCACGCCGCCGGCCCACTGGCTGGCGCCCAGTCGTTCACCCAGCAGCAGCGCGGAGAGCACGACCGCGGTCAGCGGTTCGATCAGGGTGGCCACCGTCAAGGCAGTGGGTGTGAGCCGCGCCGCACCCCAGCTGAAGACCAGCAGTGCCAGCGCCGCCGTGACCACCCCGAGATAGAGGAACCAGGCTTGCGGAGGAATGCCGGACGGCCATTGCAGGGGTCGCGCGAGGGTCGTCAGGCCCATCACCAGTGCGGCCACCACGGTCAGGCAGGTGGCCGCCTGCCCGGCGCCCAGGGCTGATGAGAGGCGCCCGCTGACCAGCGTGAAACCGGTATAGAGCAGCGCCGAGGCCACCGAGCACAGCAGGCCGATGATGAGGTCAGCCTGGCCGGCCTCCCCCATCCCGCCATGACGGGCGACGATCAACACGGTGCCGCCCAGGGCGGCGGTCAAGATCACCGCCAGTGACAGCTCCAGCCGCTCCTGCCCGCGTACCAGCGCGATCAGTGTGGAAAAGACCGGCGGCAGGCACAGCGCAATCAGGGTCGGAATCGCCGCCCCGATGCGTTCGATGCCGAGGAACCAGCACAGCACGTAACCGGCCATGGTGGCTCCGGCCAGCACCACGGGCAGGAGCAGCGTACGCAAGGTGGGCAGGTGGATGCGGGTGCCGAAGATCAGGCACAGGAAGATCGCGCCGACGGCGAAGCGCCAGAAGGAGATATCGCCCGGGGCAAAGCCGTAGCGGGCGATCAGGATATTGACCACCAGCGCGCCGGTCCCCCACAGGAAGCCGGCCGAGCAGGCGGCGATCAGCGCCACGCCCGAATACGGAGCAGCGGCAAGCGTGGCATAGCGGCTGGCAGTCACGGCAGATCCTTGAGGCGGATGAGAGAAGGCCGAATCGGCCGAAGGCTGCAGTGTAGCGCAAACCCGCCCCGGCCCTGTGGGCCGGGGCGGGCTAGTTGATGAAGCGTCCGCCGGCGCCGATGGCGGTCAGGTCGACGAAATCCGAACCACTGTGGTCGGTCGGGGTGAAATGCAGGCTGAAGCCGCCGCCCTCGTAGTTGGCCGGGGTGATGCTCTCCAGCGCCCGGATCAGGCCTTCGCGGGTGAGATCGCGGCCGGCGCGGCGCAGGCCTTCCACCAGGGCGCGGGCGGCGATGTAGCCTTCCAGACCGGTAAAGTTGCAGTCGATTCCGGGGGTGTGGGCCATGGCGCGCTGGTATTCGTAGACGATGCGCAGGCGGGCCTTGTTGGGAAAGGGCACGACCTGGGTGACCTCGGCGCCGACGCCGGCGTTTTTCAGGCGCGCCGACAGGGAGGTGCTTCCGACGAAGGAATAGTGCGAGAACCCGCCCAGGTAACCGCCGGCACGCATGCGGTTGATCATGGCCGCCGCCGGTTGGTAGGACACCACCTGGATCACCACGTCGGGCCGCGCCCGGGCCAGCTCGGCAGCCGCCGCAGCCACGGCATCACTGTTGCGTTCGATACCGGCGCTGCCCACCAGCGTGAGGCCGTAGAGCGGCACACGCTGGCGCAGGATATCCAGCAGGCCCTTGCCGAGTTCGTCGTTCTGGTAGAACACCGCCACACGGCGGCGACCGGTGCTCTTCAACTGACGCAGCAGGAATTCGGTCTCCTGGACATAGCTGGCACGGATATGGAAGAGCAGGCGATTGAAGGGCTGGCGCAGCGCCGACGAGCCCGACAGCGGTGCAAACAGGGGAATGCCAGCCTCGCGGATGACCGGCAATGCCGCCAGTACCGTGGGCGTGCCGGAGTAGCCGAACAGAGCGAACACCTTGTCGCGCCAGATCAGTTGCTGGGTATTGGCCAGCGCCCGCTCGGGTTCGTAGCGATCATCCAGGCTCAGCAACCTGACGCGACGGCCGTAGACACCGCCACGCGCGTTGATCCGGTCGAAATAGCTTTGCGCCCCCTCCTGGAAATCCCGTCCAAGCTCGCCGGCCGGACCGGAAAACGGCGCCGACTGGCCGAGGATGATCTCGGTCTGGCTGACCCCGGGAACCCCGTGCGCGCTGGTGAGCGCACTGGTCCGGGTGATTGCGCTGCCACTGCTGCCACTGCCGCCGCCGCTGCCGATATTGACCGGCGCAGCCGCCACCGCACCTGCGCACAGCAACAGGGCCAGGCGCCAGATCCGCCACGGATAGCCGGGTGCGCCGCTATATCGGCCCCGGTGCCATTTCCATCCCATCTCCCACTCCCGTCAAAAAGTTCGCCCCTGACGGCGCCTGCGCGAATATTCGCGCAGG
This sequence comes from Herbaspirillum sp. BH-1, assembly GCF_002870055.1. Lineage (NCBI taxonomy): Bacteria > Pseudomonadati > Pseudomonadota > Betaproteobacteria > Burkholderiales > Oxalobacteraceae > Herbaspirillum > Herbaspirillum sp. BH-1. Next base: position 31,974 of record NZ_PKOI01000032.1, read on the forward strand.
CGCAGAGGCTGCATTTGACGATCAAGACGGGAAGAAATGCGCTATTGGCGCATTGTTGATGTGATTTATGGATATCTTGCGAGATTCACACCGAAGAATTTCGAGTTCACTATGAAAAGTAGGCTTCGCTCGCGAAGGTGATGACGACGATCAGCAGTACCGCACAGATCAGCACCGCCAACAGCCGCCCGAACTTGGGCGAGCCGTCGGCGCCGCTCTCCTGCTCGGGCGGATGATCCATGGGATTGCGGCTACCGGGATCGTGGCGAGGCTGGTCCATGGCGGCTCCTGGGAGGTGAGATGGCGGATCAGGGGATCAGGATGGTGGAACCGGTGGTCTTGCGCCCCTCCAGGTCGGCATGGGCCTGGGCCACGTCCTTCAGGGCGTAGCGCTGGTTGATCTCGATGCTGATCTTGTTGCTCTGGACCATGTCGAACAGGTCGCCGGCGGTGGCGTCCAGTTCGGCGCGGGTGGAGGTGTAGTTGCCCAGCGAAGGCCGGGTCAGGAACAGCGAGCCGCGCGAGGCCAGTTCGGACACCCCGAACGGCGCCACCGGACCGGAGGCATTGCCGAAGCTGACCATCATGCCGCGTGGACGCAGGCAATCCAGGGAGCCGATGAAGGTGTCCTTGCCGATGGAGTCATACACCACCTGTACGCCCCGCCCGCCGGTGATGTCCTTGACGCGTTCGACGAAGTTCTCGGTCTTGTAGTTGATCACATGGGCCGCGCCGTGCTGTTTGGCCAGGGCCGCCTTCTCGTCGCTGCTGACGGTACCGATCAGGTTCACGCCCAGCGCGCGCGCCCACTGGCAGGCGATCAGGCCGATGCCACCGGCAGCGGCGTGGAACAGGATGGTGTCGCCCGGTTGCAGCGCATAGGTCTGGCGCAGCAGGTATTGCACGGTCATGCCCTGCAGCATCATGGCCGCAGCCGTGTCGAAGCTGATCGCGTCGGGCAGCTTGACCAGGATATCGGCCGGCATCACGCGCTCTTCGGCATAGGCGCCGTTGGGGCGCCCGGCATAGGCCACCCGGTCGCCGACCTGGAAGCCGGTCACGCCGGCGCCCAGTTCTTCGATGGTGCCGGCGCCCTCCTGGCCCAGGCCGGCAGGCAGCGGTTGCGGATAGAGACCGGAGCGGAAATAGCAATCGATGAAGTTCAGGCCGACGGCGGCGTGGCGGATGCGGACTTCGCCCGGCCCGGGCTGGCCGACTTCGACGTCCACGTATTCCATCACCTCGGGGCCGCCGGTCTTGCTCATGCGGATTGCTTTTGCCATCTGGGTCTCCTTGATTTTCGGTGAGCGGTATGTCTGGAACTTCAGTTCCGGTGGGGCAGTATAGAACGCCTTAGCGCTTCTTGCGCGACAGCAGCCACATGCCGGCCAGCACCAGCGCGGTGCCGACCAGCTGGATGCCGGTGATGGGTTCATCCAGCAGCGCCGCGCCCATGAAGAGCGTGGACACCGGCCCGACCAGTCCGGCCTGTGCTGCTGTGGGTGCGCCGATGCGGGCCACCGCCACCATGGTCAGGAATACCGGCAATACAGTGCAGAACACCGCATTGAAAAGTGAAAGCTGGTACACCGGGGCTACCTGCGTGACCAGTTCGGCCGGTGCGCGCAGCACGAAGAACTGGATCACGCAGGCCACGCTGGAGACGCACATGGCATAGGCCACCAGCCGCATCGCGCCAACCCGGCGCACCAGTTCACCGGAGGAAATCAGGTAGATCGAATAGCTGAAGGCCGAGCCCAGTACCAGGGCGCTGCCGAGGAGGACGTCGCTGCCACCGGTGTGCAGGTCGTGCTGCAACACCAGCACGGTACCGAAGTAGGACACCAGCAAGGCCGCCCATTCGATCCAGCCGACCTTGCGCTTGAAGAAGAAAAAGGCGATCAGCATCACGAAGGACGGCGTGAGGAACAGGATCAGCCGTTCCAGCCCGGCGGAGATGTATTGCAGGCCGAGGAAGTCGAGGAAGCTCGACAGGTAATAGCCCATCAGCCCCAGCACCACGATGCGCAGGTAGTCGGCCCGCGCCAGCGGCGGCTGGGTGCGGGCCTTCCAGATCGCCACGACGGCGAACATGGGGAAGGAAAAGAGCATGCGCAGCGTGATCACCATGACCGCATCGACCTGGTAGCGGTACATCAGCTTGGCCACGATGGCCTTGGCGGAAAAGAAGATGGCGCCGACGATGGCGAGCAAGAGGCCGCCCAGGAAAACCTGGCGCGGCGTGGAGTGGGAGGTGGCGGCAGTCATGGCCGCGATTGTAATGCCTGCGCCCGCCCTCCGCCGGGGACGGTCGGGCGCGGTCGCATCAGCGCTTCTTCATCAGCGAACCCAGTACACCGCGAATGAGTTCGCGACCGACCTGCGAACCGATGCTGCGGGCGGCCGACTTGACCATGGCCTGCAGGGGCGAATCGCTGCGGCGATTGCCGCCACCGCCATTACCGAAGATGCCGCCGGCGGCATCCTTCAACAGATCCCCCAGGCCGCCGCCGTCGTTCTGTTGCGGGGCCGGTTGCTGCTGTGGCTGCGGCTGTGGCTGGCGGGGCGACATCCGGGCTCCCCCGGCGGGACGCGACGACGTCGTCGGCGACGGCGCGCTGCGGCCGGCTGAGGCCCCCCAGGCGTTGTCGTCCACCGGCGCGGCAGG
>NZ_PKOI01000033.1:0-34359 GCF_002870055.1 Herbaspirillum sp. BH-1
CCGAAGGCGAGCCGGACACGCTTTCCCCCTTGGGAGCCAGCCGCCGGAGTGAAGCGGCAAGTGGATCAGAAAAATAGTGGGAGCGAAGCGACTCTATTTTTCCCACTTGCTGCTTCACTCCGGCGGGCACCCTCCGCAGGAGGGCTGGCTCTTGGGGGCCGTTTTCTTTGCTTACTTTCTTTGGCGGGCCAAAGAAAGTGAGCGGCTGCCGGGCCGCCCCCGGCGCTCCCCTGCGACCGGAGAGAGAAAAGCATTAAGCTAGAGCGCAGATAGTCAGCAAGACCAGACTACCCAAGCAACAAAACAAAACAAAACAAAACAACACAACACAAAGCAAGACAGCAAAGCACCCCCAAAAGCACAACCAACATCAAAGGAGCACACCCCATGGCCAAGCCCAAGAAAGTCATCATCACCTGCGCAGTCACAGGCGCCATCCACACCCCCTCGATGTCCCCCCACCTGCCCATCACCCCCGAGCAGATCAGGGACGAAGCATTGGCCGCCGCCGAAGCCGGCGCCGCCATCGTCCACCTCCACGCCCGCGACCCACAAAACGGCAAACCCACCCAGGACCCCGACGAATTCCGCAAATTCCTCCCCCAGATCAAAGCCCGCTCCAACGTCGTCATCAACCTCACCACCGGCGGCGCCCCCACCATGGGCGTAGAAGAACGCCTGCAACCCGCACTGCAGCTCAAACCCGAAGTCGCCTCCCTCAACATGGGCTCCATGAACTTCGGCCTGTATGAAATGCTGAACCGCTTCAAGGACTTCAAATACGACTGGGAACGCCCCTACCTCGAAGGCTCCGACGACCGCATCTTCCGCAACACCTTCAAGGACATCGCCTACATCCTTGAATCCTGCAGCGCCAACCAGACCCGCTTCGAAATCGAGTGCTACGACATCGGCCACCTCTACACCGCCGCCCACTTCATCGACCGAGGCCTGATCAAGCCCCCCTTCCTGATCCAGTCCGTCTTCGGCCTGCGCGGCGGCATCGGCAACGACGTCGAAGACGTGATGCACATGAAGCGCACCGCCGACCGCCTCTTCGGCGAAGACTACTTCTGGTCGGTACTGGGCGCCGGCCGCGGACAGATCCCCATCGCCACCATGTCGGCGGCCATGGGCGGCCACACCCGCGTGGGTCTCGAAGACTCGCTCTGGGACGGCCCCGGCAACCTGGCCAAGAGCAATGCCGACCAGGTCCGCCGCATCCGCACCGTCATCGAAGCGCTCTCCCTGGAAGTGGCCAGCCCCGACGACGCCCGCGCCATGCTGAAACTCAAGGGCGGCCAGAACGTCGGCTTCTGAGCGCCACCGCCCGCAGCGGGCAGGCCTTGGCGTTTCGTTATTGACGCCATGCCAAGGCTCCCCGCCCTTCGGGTGCTTGCCCTGTCGATGCGCTACAATCCCGCATCCCTCGGCCAGTGGCCAGCACCCGAAACATTGCAATGAAACAATACCAAGACCTCATCCAGGACGTCCTCGAGAACGGCTCCTGGCAAGACAACCGCACCGGCATCCGCACCCTCAGCATCCCCGGCGCGATGATGCGCTTCGACCTGCAGAAGGGCTTCCCGGCGGTGACCACCAAGCGCCTGGCCTTCAAGTCGGTGGTGGGCGAACTGTGCGGCTTCCTGCGCGCCACGCGCAGCGCCGCCGACTTCCGCGCCCTGGGCTGCAAGGTCTGGGACCAAAACGCCAATGAAAACGCCGACTGGCTGGCCAATCCCTTCCGCACCGGCACCGACGACCTGGGCCCGGTGTATGGCGTGCAATGGCGCCAGTGGCCGGCCTACAAGCTGATCGATGCCGCCCACAGCGCGCAGATCGACGCCGCCCGCAGCAAGGGCTTCAGCATCGTCTCCACGCTGCAGGATGACGGCGTGGACAAGGTGCTGCTGTACAAGGCGGTGGACCAGCTACGTGAATGCCTGGACACCATCGTCAAGAACCCCGGCAGCCGCCGCATCCTGTTCCATGGCTGGAATTGCGCAGTGCTGGACGAGATCGCCCTGCCCGCCTGCCACCTGCTGTACCAGTTCCTGCCCAACCAGAACACCGCCGAAATCTCGCTCTGCCTGTACGTGCGCAGCAACGACATCGGCCTGGGCACGCCCTTCAACCTGGCCGAAGCGGCGGCACTGCTGCATCTGGTCGGGCGCCTGACCGGCTACAAGCCGCGCTGGTTCAGCTACTTCGTGGGCGATGCCCACATCTACGAAAACCATATCGAGATGGTCAAGGAACAGTTGACCCGCGAGCCCTACCCGCTGCCGCAACTGCTCATTTCCGACCGCGTACCGGACTTCGCCAAGACCGGCGAGTACGCACCGCAATGGCTGGAACAGATCGAGCCCTCCGACTTCTCGCTGGAGAACTACCAGCACCACGCCCCCCTGACCGCCCCCATGGCGGTCTGAACCACCTGCGCATGCCGCCACCGGCAGTGCGCCGGTCAGTGCGCACTTCGGGAGAGACGCATGACTACCCCCCTGCTGCAACGACTGGGCCTGGCCCATCCCATCATCCAGGCCCCCATGGCTGGCAGTTCCACCGTGGCCATGGCCGCAGCCGCCTCCAATGCCGGCGCCCTGGGTTCGCTGGCGCTGGGCGCCTCGAACGTGGCGCAGGCCCGCGAGGCGCTGGCACAGTTGCAGGCGCTCACGGCCAAACCCTTCAACGTCAACTTCTTCTGCCATCAACCGGCGCAGCTGGATGCGACCCGGGATGCGGCCTGGCTGCAGCACCTGCAAGGCCATCTGGATGAATTCGGCGGCAGCATCGCGCTGCCCTTGAAGGAGATCTACCAGAGCTTCAAGGTCGATACCGGGATGCAGCAACTGATGCTGGAACAGCCGCCCAAGGTGGTCAGTTTCCACTTCGGCCTGCCATCGGCTGCTGTGATCCAGTCCCTCAAGCAGGCCGGGGTGTTCCTGTTGGCCAGCGCTACCTGCCTGGACGAGGCACGCCAGATCGAGGCCGCCGGGATCGACGCCATCGTCGCGCAAGGCATCGAGGCCGGTGGCCATCGCGGCATCTTCGACCAGGACAAGGATGAGGAGATCGGGACCTTCGCCCTGGTGCGCCTGCTGGCGCAGCATAGCCGCCTGCCGGTGATCGCAGCCGGCGGCATCATGGATGGCAAGGGCATTGCCGCCGCCCTGCAACTGGGCGCGCAGGCGGTGCAGATGGGAACCGCCTTCCTGCTCACCCGCGAATCCGGCGCCAATGCCGCCTATCGCGCCCTGCTCAAGAGCGAGCGCGCCGAACACACGCGTGTGACGGCCGCCATTTCAGGCCACCGCGCACGCGGCATCGTCAATCGTTTCATGCAGGAAATCGATACCCCTGGCGCGCCGCCGATTCCAGCCTATCCGGCCGCCTACGACGCCGGCAAGCAGCTCAATGCGATGGCTGTGGCCAGGGATGTGCACGAATTCGGCGCTCACTGGGCCGGACAAGCTGCGGCGCTCATCCGCGACGGACTGACCGTGGCCGAGCTGGTCCAGGTGCTGGTGCAGGAGTGGCAGGCCACGGCCTGAGCCACTCTGTTCAGGATACGGTGCCGGTGGCGGTACCGGTGTCGCCCGGCACCTGCTTGTCCTGCCAGCCGCCGCCCAGGGCCTTGTACAGCGAGACGGTCGCCTGCAGCCGCTGCAGCTTGATCTGGCCCAGCTGGTTCTGGGCTTCAGAGAGGGTGCGCTGGGTATCAAGCACCACCAGCAGGTCTTCGGCACCGGCGCGATAACGAATTTCGGCCAGCTCGAAGGCGAAGCGCGCCTGGTCCACTTCCCCCACCTTCAGGCGGTACCGCTCTTCCAGGCTGCGAATCGCGCCCAGGGCCTTTTCCACCTCGGACAGCGAGGTGATCACCCGCTGCCGGTAGACCTGCACCAGTTCTTCCTTCTGGGCCTCGGCCAAGGCGCGCTGGTTGCGCAGGTTGCCGCCATCGAAGATGGGCGCGATCAGGCCGGCGCCGAGGTTGGCGAACAGGTTGGGACCATCGAACAGGGACAGCAAGGCATTGCTCTGCGCGCCCGTGGAGCCGGTCAGCGTGATGCTGGGGAACAGCGACGCCCGGGCCACGGCGACGTTGGCATTGGCGGCCGCCAGGTTGGCTTCGGCGCGACGGATGTCGGGCCGGCGGGTCAGCAGTTCGGAGGGCAGGCCGGCCGAGATGCGCGGCATCTGGATGCCGGCCAGGCCTTTTTCCTCGACCTTGAAATTCTGGGGCGGACGGCCCAGCAAAATGGCCAGTGCGGTCTGGGCGTCCTGCTCCTGTTGCTGCAGGTCGGGGATCAGCTGTCGCTGGTTGGCCAGGGCCGAACGCTGGCGCGCCAGGTCCAGCGGCGAGGCCGAACCGGCGCGGCTTTGCGCTTCCACCAGGCGCAGCACGCGTTCGGCGTTGTTGACGTTCTGGCGCGCAATCTCCAGCCGGTCGCGCAGCGACAGCACTTGCAGATAGGTGGAGACGATGCCGCTGGTGACGGTCAGGGCCACCGTCTCGCGGTCATAGCGATTGGCGCGCAGGGTGGCTTCGGCGGCCTCGACCCCGGCGCGGTTCTTGCCCCAGAAGTCGATCTCGTAGCTGATCTGCAGGCTGGCGTTGGCGGCATTGGCCGGGGTGCCGCCTGAGATCGGCATTTCACGGCTGGCACCGGCATTCAGGCTGACATTGGGCAACAGCGGCGCGCCGGCGATGCGGGCCTGGGCCTCGGCCTGCTTGATGCGGGAAAAGGCGGCGGCGATTTCGTAGTTGTTGCGCTGGCCTTCCTGCACCAGCTCGGACAATTCGCCGCTGCCGAACTGCTTCCACCAGTCGGTATCGGGCCACAGCTGTTCTGCGTGGGCCACATCGGCGGAAGCACCACCGCCCCACTTGTCGGGCACCTGCATTTCGAGGATGGGATCGGTCTGCACCTGGGGCGTGACGCAGGCACCCACGGCAAGCGCCAGCGAGACGGCCAGCACCACCCGCGCCAGGCGGGGCAGCAGATCGGAAACAGGCGGAGTCGGGCTAGGCAATCTCATGGGTCATGTGCATCGAAACAGGAAAAAGAGGCCGCCCTCCCCGGCGCAGCCTCTACTGTACAACATGCCTGGCGGCTAGCGTGACGCTGCGCCGGCAGTGGCCGCAGGGGCCGGCGGATTGGCCGGCAACAGCACCTGCTCGCCTTCCTTAAGGCCCGACAGCACCTGGGCGCGCTCGCCATCGCGGATGCCGATCTTGATCTTGCGGCTCTCCAGCTTGCCGTCCTCCAGCACCACCTTCACGGTCTGGGTGCCATCCATGCCGGGCTTGGTCACCAGCGAGCGCGGGATGGTGGGCACGCGCTCGGCCCGGGCCAGCACGAAATAGACATCGGCGCTCATGCCGCTCATCAGTTCCCGGCTGGGATTGGCGACATCGAAGAGCACGGTGTAGAAGGCCTTCTTGCCCTGCCGCCCGGAGTCGTCGGTGGGCAGCAGCATGATCTGGCGCAGCTTGCCGCTCCAGCGCTTGCCGGGATAGCCGGGCGTGGTGAAGTAGGCGGTCATGCCCTTTTGCAGGCGGGTGACGTCTTCTTCCGATACCGGTACCTGCACCGTCATGCGCGAGAGGTCGGCAATGCGCATCAGGGCTTCCTGGTTGGCGCCCACCATCTGGCCCGGCCGCGCGTTGAGGGTGACGATGGTGCCACTGACCGGCGCTTCGATGCGGGTCTGTTTCTGCACCGCCTCATCTTCGCGGATGGAGGCCTCGGTCTGCTGGATCTGCGCGTTGGTGGCGTCCACCCGGGCCGCCGCCGCATACATGTTCATGCGGCTGGATTCATAGGATTCCTCGCGGGTGGCGTTCTCGGCCTTGAGCTGGGTCTGGCGCTGGAACTGTAGCTGGGCAAAGTCCAGCTGGGCGTTCTGTCCGGCCAGCTCGGCCTTGAGGCGCGCCAGCGTGGCGCGGTTGTTCTCGATGCGACTGCTCTGCACGGCCGGTGCCACCGTGGCCAGCAGGCGACCGGCCTTGACGGCTTCACCGATGACCACATCGACATCCGACAACTGGCCAGCCACCTTGGAGCCGACATCCACATAATCCTGCGCCACCACATTGCCGGTGGCATTGACTACCTGTTCCAGGTCGGCCCGTTCGACGGTGACCGTCTCCAGCTTGACCGGAATCGGCTTGGGCGCCGCTGGCGGCGGCTGCTGGCGCGAATACAGCCAGTAACCACCGCCCAGCACCAGTACCAGCGCCAGCCCGCTCCACCACGCCTTCTGTCGTGCAGGGGCGTGTGAAGTCGGGATGGCGTGGGGCAGTTGATCTTGCGGCTCGGTCATGGTCGCTCGTGGCAAACGCGAAAGATGATGTCAGAAAATGATGACGGCCGAATTTCATCGGCCGTCTCCGGTCCTGTCCGCCCCCTCAGGCGGCCAGCATCGGTGCGTCCTGCCGGGCCAGGGCGACGCGCCAGTCCGGGTGGACTTCCGGGACGCCGCTCCAGACCGCCTGGTGCAGCTGAGACAGCAGACCCGGCTCTTCCAGGATGCTGTTCTTCTGCTTGTCGTTGAGCGCGTCCGGCCCGTCCTTGAGCGCCGTGCGCACCAGCTTCTCGCGCAGGTGCTGCGTCAGTTGCGGCACCTGCGGATGGGCATGCGCAGTGGCACACACCAGGGCATTGAAGGCGGGATCGACCACCGCTTCCACGAAGCCCGGCAACGCCGGTGTTTCTTCATGGTGGCGCACGGTCTCGCGCAATTCGAAGGGTGGCGAGGTCTCTTCGGGAATCTTGAACAGACCGGCGCGACGGAAGCCACGGCCGAAGCTGACCCGCGAGGACAGCACCGACACCGGCACCGACACCGCCAGCGAACCGGCGATCGGGATCAGCCACCAGATGAAGGACGGGTTGAGCCAGTACACCAGCGCGCCCCAGGCCACGCCCAGCAACGAATGCCAGCCATGGCGGCGCAGCGCCTCGCCCCAGCCGGTTTCATTGTCGGCGCGCGGTGGCGACTTCCAGCCGGCATTCCAGCCCAGGAAGGCGCCCAGCACGAAGCGGGTGTGGAACAGCATGCGCACCGGCGCCAGCGCCATCGAGAACAGCAGTTCGATCACCATGCTCAGGAACAGGGCCAGCGCGCCGCCAAAGCCACGCGCGCCCTTCACTGCAAACAGCAATACCGCCAGGATCTTGGGCAGGAACAGGATGGTGGCGGTGGCCGAGACCAGCGCCAGGGCCTTCTCCGGATGCCATTCGGGCCAGATCGGGAACAGCTGGCGCGGCGCCGTGAAGTATTGCGGGTCGATCAGCGTGTGCGCGGCCAGCAATACCGTGGACAGGATCAGGAACAGCCCCCACAGCGGCGCCGAGACATAGGCCATCACACCGGTGACGAACACGGCGCGGTGCACCACGTGCATGCCACGCGCCAGGAACAGGCGGAAGTTCATCAGATTGCCCTGGCACCAGCGACGGTCGCGGCTCAGTTCGTCGAGGAGGTTGGGCGGCATTTCCTCGTAGCTGCCATCGAGGTCGTAGGCGATCCACACCGACCAGCCGGCGCGCCGCATCAGCGAGGCCTCGACGAAGTCGTGCGACATGATCGGCCCGGACAGGTTGCCCTTGCCCGGCAGCGGCGCCAGCGCGCAGTACTTCATGAAGGGCTGCAGGCGGATGATGGCGTTGTGCCCCCAGAAGTGCGACTCGCCCAGTTGCCAGTAATGCAGGCCGGCGGTGAACAGCGGGCCATAGACACGGGTCGAGAACTGCTGGATGCGGGCATACAGCGTGTCACGTCCGGCCGCGCGCGGCGCGGTCTGGATGATGCCGGCGCCGGGATGGGCTTCCATCAGGCGGGTCAGCTTGGTCAGACATTCGCCGGTCATGACGCTGTCGGCGTCCAGCACCACCATGTAGCGGTAATCGGCACCCCAGCGACGGCAGAAGTCGTCCAGATTGCCGCTCTTGCGCTTGACGCGGCGGCGGCGGTGGCGATAGAAAATGCGCCCGAAGCCGCCGGTCTCGCGGCACAAGCGATTCCAGGCGGCGGTTTCGGCCGCGCAGATATCGGCTTCGCCACTGTCGGAGAGGATGAAGAAATCGAAATGCGCGATCTGGCCGGTGCGCTCCAGCGACTCGTAGGTCGCCCGCAGGCCGGCGAAGACGCGTGCCACGTCCTCGTTGCAGATGGGCATGACGATGGCCGTGCGCGCTTCTTTCGCGATCTCGGTGTGACCGGCCTTCTCGTGCGAGATGAGGTACTTGTCGTCACCGCGCATGAGGACCAGGAAGCCCGTCATGGCCGTCCAGAAACCCGCCGACACCCACAGGAACAGCAGGCCGAACAGGAACAGCACCACCATCTCCAGCGGCTTGGTGCCGTGGTAGGGCAGCACGTCGCTCATGAAATAGGTGGCCATCGAGGTCTGCAGGACCATCAGGATCAGCAGCGTGATGCGGCGTACGTTGCCGGTGTGCTGCCAGTGGCCCTTGGGATCAGGCGCCTCGGACTGGTCGAGGTGATCTTCGATGTAACGCGGTTCATCATCCACCGCTGCCGGCACCGGCTCGGCCAGCTTGGCGCGGCCCTTGCGGGCGCGACGCCAGCGGCTGGGGCGACGCTCCAGGCGGCGGTTTTCTTCCTCCACCCAGCGCGAGAAGGGATTGAGTTCACCCCAGGGGCGCGGGACCATGGACTTGCGGTGCATGGGCGGTCCGACCGGAATGTGCGGCTGGCCGCGCTCCTGGCTGATGGGCGGCACGACGCTGCCGGCCTCGGCAGGGTCGGTGCTATCGGTCGCGCCGTCGGTACTGGATTGCGGATACATCAGGCGCAAGCGTGCGTCCACCGACGCCTGGGCGGCGGCTGCAACAAGTTGCACATCGCGCCCGGAAGCCTCGGCCAGCACGCGGTGCAGGTCGGCCACCGGATCACCGGAGCCGATCGCACCCGCCCGCGCCGCCAGGTCCTGGCGTTGTTCAGGCGACAGCGGCAGGCGCGCGAGGTAATCCTCGAGCGCCTGCGAGGCTGCCGAAGTCTGCCTTAGTTGGGGGGTAATATGTAGCTCCACGTTTCAGACAAGGTTGTGCCGCCATTGGCATTGCGCAGGAAACCGCGCAGCTCGACAGGCTTGTTTTCTTCCAGCCGGCGCAGCTTGACTTCCACGCGCCAGCCGCCGGTCATTTCATTCTTGCGTGTGGTCACGCTGGCCAGCTTGCCGTTGGCATCGGCTTCGACCACGCCTTCCACGCGCGCATTGGCCGGCAGCTTCTTGAGAGTGCCACCGTCGAAATCGATGGCCAGTTGCTGCACCTCGTCGGCCTTGCCTTCCTGCTTGGGACGGTAGCCGTGACCGAACAGGGTCTGCGTGACGAAGGCCAGCGGCGGACGCTTTTCATTGTCCTTCTGCCAGGACAGGCGGTATTCCACATTGAAGGGTTGACCCGGCTTGGGCAGGGTGTTCGGAATCCAGTAGGCCACGATGTTGTCGTTGGTCTCGTCCGGCGTGGGAATCTGCACCAGTTCCACGCGGCCCGAACCCCACTTGCCCTTGGGCTCGACCCAGGCGCTGGGGCGGGCCTGGTAGTTGTAGTCCAGGTCTTCGTAGTGCGAGAAACTGCGATCGCGCTGCATCAGGCCGAAGCCCAGCGGATTGTCGAAGGAGAAGGACGTCACCAGCAGACGCTTGGGATTCACCAGCGGACGCCACAGCCATTCGCCGGTGCCGGACTGCATCGACAGGCCGTCCGAGTCATGCACTTCCGGACGGAAGTCGTCGGCCGGGCCGGGCTGGTTCTCGCCGAACAGGAACATGCTGGTCAGCGGCGCAATACCCAGCTTGGTGACATTGCTGCGCAGGTAGAGCTGGGCCTTGACGTCCATCACGGTATCGACGCCCGGCTTGAGCACGAAGCGGTAGGCACCAGTGGCCCGGGGCGAATCCAGCAGCGCATAGATCACCAGTTCCTTGGCATCCCCCGAGGGACGCTCCAGCCAGAACTCGGTGAAGCGCGGGAATTCCTCCCCCGAATAGAGCGCCGTATCGATCGCCAGGCCACGCGCCGACAGGCCATAGCTCTGGCCACGACCCATGGCGCGGAAGTAGCTGGCGCCGTGGAAGGTCAGCACGTCATCCTTGACCTTGGCCGAGTTCAGCGGGAAGCGGATGCGGAAACCCGCAAAGCCGAGATTGCGCAGGCTGCGCTGATCCACGCTGCGATTGGCGCTGTAGTCGAACAGGGCCGGATTGAAATGGATTTCGCGTACGGCGTCGCCGACCACTTCATTGACCTTGACCGGCTCGGTGTAGCTGGCGCCGAGGTGGATGAAGGACAGCTCGAAGGGCAGCTTCTGGACACGCCACCAGGACTTGTCGTCGCGGAAGTAGATCTGGCTGGCCTGCTCGTAGCTCAGGTCCTTGAGCGACTTGGGCAGGTCATCGGAGGGTTTCTTGTAGGACTTGCCGGCCAGCGCCTTGGCGCGTGCGGCAACGGTATTGAAATCGAAGGCCAGGGCGGCTTGCGGCAAGGCCAGGGCCAGCAGACCGGCGAGGGTCGCGGGCGCGGCCAGACGGCGCCACCAGGTCGATCGTGTGGTGCTGGACGGGGAGGATGGTCCCGCGCCAGGCCCGGAGGTGGTGTGAAGCAGCATTATTGTTTTGTCTGACATGCAATTTTCTGGTTAAGAGCCCCGGCTGACGCTCTGGGCTGCGCCGAACTGGAAAGCAGGCGCTAGTTTACCCAAATGTGGCGGGGATTGTTCGCAAGTTCGCAGGGCGTTGGCATGGTTCCGGCATTTCCGGACAATGCCAGCGATGTTTCCGGAATGAAAATATCACTGCTGGCTGGCAGGCCGCTGACGAGCTCTTTCGGCTGCCGGTGTCAGGTATAAGGGCAGGTGCAGGTGCAGAAAGTTCCGTGCCGCAGCATGGCTGCTGTAACATTATGCGTCTGAAGAAATCGTCACCGGCCCATGGCCGGCCCGCTGCGACCGATTCAGGGCCATCCAGGCCAATCAGACCAGTCCAGGCTGATTTGAGCGGCCTCGACCACCTTCCACTCCATTCAGGCAAGAACGCATCCGCATGACCACACCTTCCGGCCAGCTCACCATCGTCGTCGCCACCGACCTCAACAACGGCATCGGCATCAACAACACCCTGCCCTGGCGCCTGCCGGAAGACCTGGCCCACTTCAAGCGCACCACCTCGGGGCATGCCATCCTGATGGGCCGCAAGACCTTCGAATCGATCGGTCGGCCGTTGCCCAATCGCCGCAACATCGTCATCACCCGCAATGCCGACTGGCAACACGACGGCGTGGAAACCGCGACCTCGCTGCAGGCGGCTGCAGCCCTGGCCGGCGGTGCTCCGGCCTTCATCATCGGCGGTGCCCAGATCTATGCCGAGGCCCTGCCGCTGGTGGACCGCCTCATCATCACGCGCATCGCCGGCAGTTTCGACTGCGATGCCTTCTTCCCGGCCATCGACGAGCAGCGTTGGCAGGAGACGGCGCGCGAGGAACACCACTCCGAAACTTCCGGATTGGACTACGCTTTTGTGACGTACCAAAGACGTTGAATCGGGTCCGGACAGCGGCTGTTGTTTTTTCCCGTTTTTGCTTAAACTGCGCACCTCTTTAGCGCATATCTGCGACAATCCCGCTTTCATTTTTTCCGGCGCGCAAGCACTGCCAGCCCAGGCGCTCTTCTTTTCACCCCTGCGCGCGTCCGCCTACCCGGCGCCCCACGCGCGCGAAGCCTGGAGAATTCCATGAAATTCCGATTCCCCATCGTCATCATCGACGAAGACTTCCGCTCCGAGAACACCTCGGGCCTGGGCATCCGCGCCCTGGCTGACGCCATCGAAGCCGAAGGTATGGAAGTGCTGGGCGTGACCAGCTACGGCGACCTGGCCCAGTTCGCACAACAGCAGTCGCGCGCCTCGGCCTTCATCCTGTCCATCGACGACGAGGAAATGGGGGCCGGCTCGGACGAGGAAACCGACCACGCCCTCAAGGCCCTGCGCGCCTTCGTCAGCGAGATCCGCCACAAGAACGCCGACATCCCCATCTATCTCTACGGTGAAACCCGCACCTCGCGCCACATCCCCAATGATGTGCTGCGCGAACTGCACGGCTTCATCCACATGTTCGAAGACACCCCGGAGTTCGTGGCCCGCCACATCATCCGTGAAGCCAAGTCCTACCTGGACGGCCTGGCCCCGCCCTTCTTCCGCGCCCTGGTCGATTACGCCCAGGATGGCTCCTATTCCTGGCACTGCCCCGGCCACTCCGGTGGCGTGGCCTTCCTGAAGTCGCCCGTCGGCCAGATGTTCCACCAGTTCTTCGGCGAGCGCATGCTGCGCGCCGACGTCTGCAACGCCGTGGAAGAACTGGGCCAGCTGCTGGACCACACCGGCCCGGTGGCCAATTCGGAACGTAATGCGGCGCGCATCTTCAATGCCGACCACTGCTATTTCGTCACCAACGGCACCTCGACCTCCAACAAGATGGTGTGGCACTCCACCGTCGCCCCCGGCGACATCGTGGTGGTGGACCGCAACTGCCACAAGTCCATCCTGCACTCCATCATCATGACCGGCGCGATTCCCGTGTTCCTGATGCCCACCCGCAATCACCTGGGCATCATCGGACCGATCCCGCTGGAAGAGTTCACCCTGGAAAGCATCCAGCGCAAGATCGAAGCCAACCCCTTCGCCCGCGAAGCCAAGAACAAGAAGCCGCGCATCCTGACCATCACCCAGTCGACCTACGACGGCGTGGTCTACAACGTCGAAACCCTGAAGGACATGCTCGACGGCGAAATCGAGACCCTGCACTTCGACGAAGCCTGGCTGCCGCACGCTACCTTCCACGACTTCTACAAGGACATGCACGCCATCGGCAAGGACCGCCCGCGCGCCAAGAAATCGCTGATCTTCTCGACCCAGTCGACCCACAAGCTGCTGGCCGGCCTGTCGCAGGCCTCGCAGATCCTGGTGCGCGAATCGGAAACCGTGAAGCTGGACGAAGATGCCTTCAACGAAGCCTTCCTGATGCACACCTCGACCTCGCCGCAATACTCCATCATCGCCTCCTGCGACGTCGCTGCGGCCATGATGGAAGCCCCTGGCGGCACGGCGCTGGTGGAAGAAAGCATCATCGAGGCGCTCGACTTCCGCCGCGCCATGAAGAAGATCGACCAGGAGTTCGGCGATGAATGGTGGTTCCAGGTCTGGGGCCCCAACAGCTTCGCCGCCGACGGCATCGGCGAGCGCGAAGACTGGGTCATCAAGGCCGAGGACGACTGGCACGGCTTCGGCGACCTGGCACCGGGCTTCAACATGCTGGACCCGATCAAGGCCACCATCGTCACCCCCGGCCTGGCCCTGAACGGCCAGTTCGGCGAGACCGGCATCCCGGCCTCCATCGTGACCAAGTACCTGGCCGAGCACGGCGTGATCGTGGAAAAGTGCGGTCTGTATTCCTTCTTCATCATGTTCACCATCGGCATCACCAAGGGCCGCTGGAACACGCTGGTGACGGCACTGCAGCAGTTCAAGGACGACTACGACAAGAACCAACCGATCTGGCGCATCCTGCCCGAGTTCGCCCAGCGCAACCCGCGCTACGAGCGCCTGGGCCTGCGCGACCTGTGCCAGCAGATCCACGAGACCTACCGTGCCTACGACGTGGCCCGCCTGACCACCGAGATGTATCTCTCGGACATGCAACCGGCCATGAAGCCCTCGGATGCCTTCGCCAAGATGGCCCACCGCGAGATCGACCGCGTCCCCCTGGATGAACTCGAAGGCCGCGTCACCTCGATCCTGCTGACCCCGTATCCGCCGGGTATTCCGCTGCTGATCCCGGGCGAAATCTTCAACAAGACCATCGTCGATTACCTGAAGTTCGCCCGTGATTTCAACGAGAAATTCCCTGGCTTCGAAACCGACGTGCACGGTCTGGTCAAGCGCGAAGTCAACGGCCGCCGCGATTACTTCGTGGATTGCGTCAAGCAATAAGCCTCAGCGCTGAACGTAAAAAAACAGCCGATGCCTGCGAAGGCATCGGCTGTTTTCTTTTCGGGATCGACATACCCACTCCCGTTCGGACTGAGTAGCGGCTCTGCCGCGTATCGAAGGCGCAGGGACTCCGCGCCAGCCGCGCCGTCAGAAAGTGCCGAGATAGAAGAAACCCGCCAAGGCCCCGCCAAACAATAACCACAACGGATGGATCCTGGTCTTGAGCGCGATGATGGCCGTGGCCGCCGTGATCGCCGCCAGGAAGCCATGGGTGATCGAGGCCTGGGCGATCAGCAACGCCGATGCCGCCACCAATCCGCCGGTCACCGGGAGCAGCCCGGCCTGCACGTGACGCCGCCAGGGCTTGTCCTTGAACCTCTCCCACACGTGAAGCATGATGACGGTGATGATGGACGACGGCCCGAACTTGGCCAGGCTGGTCACCAGCATCCCCCAGAAGCCGGCCACATGCCAGCCCACCAGGGTCACCACCATCAGGTTGGGACCGGGCGCGGCCTGGCCCAGGGCAAACAGGGCGCTGAAATCCTCGGCCGTCATCCAGTGATGCACCTCCACTACCTGGCGCTGCATCTCCGGCAGGATGGTATTGCCGCCACCGAAGGCCAGCACCGACAACTGCGTGAAGATGATGGCCAATGCGATCAGGGTCTGGCTCATTGCGCGCCCTCCTTCTTGACGGTGTCCTTGACGCTATCCTTGGCGGCGGCGACCTGCGGCCTGGCGGCGAAACGCTCGCCGTAACGGGCGGTCAGGATCACGCTGATCGGCGTCATCACCAGCATCACCCACAGCAGCGGGATGCGCAGCAAGGCAATGGCCACGAAGCAGACGATGGCCACCCCGGCCAGCACCAGGTTCTTGCGCAGCGGCAGCGCGATCTTCACCGCCATCTGGATCAGCAGCCCGGCCGCGGCCGCGGCCAGTCCGGCGAAGAGGTGCTTGACGTTGGGATCATGCTGGAAGTGTTGATAAATCATCCCCAGCAGGATCACGACGATGGACGGTACCGCGATCAGTCCGGTGATGCCAGCCAGCGCGCCCTTCCAGCCGCGGAATTTCATGCCCAGCGCCACCGACAGGTTGATGATGTTGCCGCCCGGCAGAAACTGGCACAGCCCCAGCAGTTCCACGAATTCGGGTTCGGTCAGCCAGCGCCGCCGTTCCACGATCATGCGATGCGCCAGCGGCAGCGCCCCGCCGAAGGCGGTCATGCCCAGGCCGAGGAAGCCCAGGAACAGTTCTCTGGTAGTGGGGACAGGCCGCTCTGGGGCCAGGGGATCGGGAGTGCTCATCGTCGTCTCATGCAGGCGCGGCGTGATTGCCGCATGCATGAAAGGCTACTCTTGGGGAGGGTTTTTGTCTAATATATGTCAGATAGCCTATCCATATTCATACGATATGTCACCTGCCATCGACCTGCGCCTGCTGCGCTATTTCATCGCCGTTGCCGAAGAGGGCCACCTGACCAAGGCCGCCGAACGCATCGGCATCCAGCAACCGCCGCTGTCGCAGCAGATCCGCGTGCTGGAGCGCGAGCTGGGCGTGACCCTGTTCAATCGCCTGCCACGCGGCATGGAGCTGACCGACAGCGGCGCCGCCCTGCTCGTCGACGCCCGCGCCCTGCTGGCCCAGCTGGATACCACGGTGGCCAGCGTGCGCCGCATCGCCCAGGGCAAGATGGGGCGCATCGCGGTGGGATTCACCGAATCGGCCTCACTGCATCCCTTCGTGCATTCGGTGATCCGCGCCTTCCGCGCCGATGCGCCGGATGTGATCATGACGGTGGAAGAGAGCAATACCAACGAACTGATCGAATCACTGCGCGGCAAGCGGCTCGACCTCGCCTTCGTGCGCTCGCCGGTGGGCGACGCCAGCGGGCTGACGATAGAGACCATGCTGGTGGAAGACATGGTTGCCGCGCTACCCATCGACCATCCGCTGGCCGACGGCGGCAAGCGCAAGAGCATCGCCCTGCACGCCCTGGCCGAGGAATCCTTCATCATGACGCGCCGGCCCAACGGCCCGGGCCTGTACGACACCATCATCGCCGCCTGCCACGCGGCCGGCTTCTCGCCACAGGTGCTCCAGGAGGCGCGCAAGAACCTCTCGACGCTGTCGCTGGTCGCAGCAGGCGTCGGTGTGGCGGTGATCCCGGCGTCGATGACACGGGTCAATGCGGAGGGGGTGGTGTATCTCAGGCTGACCGGAGCCTCGGACCTGAAAGCTCCGCTGCACCTGGCCTACCGGACCGGCAGCATCAGCGGCGCTGCGCGGCTGATGCGGGAAGAGGCGTTGAAACTGAGCGCCGGCCGTAAGCGCCGTTAAACACGTACGACATATGGCAGAAGCGCCATCCATACAAAGAAGGCTTCCCACAGGAAGCCTTCTTTGTAAATCGTTTACAAACTTTACGACGCGACGCGCTCAGGTCTTGGGCAAGGTCACGCCATGCTGGCCCTGGTACTTGCCGCCGCGATCCTTGTACGAGGTCTCGCAGATTTCATCGCTCTCGAAGAACAGCACCTGGGCACAGCCTTCGCCAGCGTATATCTTGGCCGGCAGCGGCGTGGTATTGGAAAACTCCAGGGTGACGTAGCCTTCCCATTCCGGCTCGAAGGGGGTGACGTTGACGATGATGCCGCAGCGCGCATAGGTGGACTTGCCCAGGCAGATGGTCAGCACGCTACGCGGGATGCGGAAGTATTCGACGGTACGGGCCAGCGCGAAGGAGTTGGGCGGGATGATGCAGACATCGCCCTTGAAATCCACGAAGGATTTCTCGTCGAAGTTCTTTGGATCGACGATGGTGGAATTGATGTTGGTGAAGATCTTGAATTCATCGGCGCAGCGGATATCGTAGCCATAGGACGAGGTGCCATAGGAAACGATCTTGGCCCCGTCCGCCGACTGGCGCACCTGCCCCGGCTCGAAGGGTTCGATCATTCCTTCCTGCTCCGCCATGCGGCGGATCCACTTGTCTGACTTGATGGCCATGGTGTTCGATGTGTGTGACGAATTTGGAGAATGCGGCATTTTACGCGAAAATCGGCGCAAATTGGGCCAATCCACGCCATCGCGGCGTGCCGCTGCTGCCCTATATTGCCCCGACAGGAGATAGCCAGTAGCAACGACGGTCACCTTGTACGAATTGATTCTGCCGCTCTGACATTTTATTGTTTGAAACCAAACTCATCAGGGCACTCTCATGTTCATGTATATGCAGGTAGTACTTACCGTCGGCTTTTTTCTGCTTACCGTTGAAGCCTCCGCCATCGAATGTGCTCGTATCGGCACCTTCACAGAAGAAACCATCTGTGGGGATCCTATGCTCCTACGGCTGGACAACGCGCTGAACAATAACTATCGATGGACGTTGAACTCCGACATCGGTGACGGTGCAAAAAAGGCGCTGAAAAGGTCACAGAAAACCTGACTGCTTCGGCGGAACCAATGCCCCGACCGCGAATGCATGATGCCCTTGTACAAGCAGCGCATTGAGGAAATCTGCGACTATCCCGTCATCAGCGGAGTTCATCCGACGTGCGACGAATCCGATACTACGGCGGAAACAAATCCCCGCGACTGATCCCGTCAGCGCTGGACGCGCCGACCTCTTCGCTCCATCGGCTGCATTTCGAACTAATGACAAAGCGACCAATTACCCGGGAAGGTTCACTGTATTCAATCGGTACGGGACACTTACCGCGGAGTAGTGGGATGCGCTAATGCTTGCATCTGGCGGAGCCTCACGGGACAGATCGCCTGTAGGCCAAATATCCTGGCTTCAAACTTTGGCTCTTCACAATACAGTCAATATTTTGGCTGGTAACTGACTAACAGAATGGAATGAGGCGCGAACTCACCGCATCCTTTAGGAGATTCTATGAGCTTGATAATTGAATTGGCAGGGATGCTAGGTGGCATGCTTGCAGAATATTCCACTCAAAAGAAATGGAGCAAGATCAAAGCATTTTTTGTGACGAGCGCCATTTTCTTCGCTGTTTCTTTGATCAACCTTCTTGTTTTTGAAAGTGGACGGGGAGCATTTTGGGCCGTCACAGGATCAGCCATCTTAGGGGTAAGTCTAGGCGTTTTTTTTGTACTGGCCATCTATGTACATGAAAAAACCAAGAGGTAAGAGGCTCTCCGCTTTGAGAACAGACGCACTTGCGTGCATCTTTTCTCCGATCAGCTTCTTTGCATCCAGCCCGGTTTCTCTGTAGACCCACCTAATTATTCAGGAAAGCAAAATCCGCCTGACCGCATTCTTTTGCTAAGCACGCATACTGTCCAAATCAGCATTGCCATCAGACGCTGGAACAACTCATAGCATCGGCAGTGGCGTATCTCAAGGACTGCACGTCGGCAGACTATGCAAGCAGTTGAACAGTTGAAATTCCGCGTATTTCCATAAGAACCGCTGAGAGAAACCACCAGTAGGACGCAGAAATCACCTCTGCATACTCTCCCACACCTTCTGCAAGCGCTTCACCGACACCGGCATGGGCGTCTTCAGCTCCTGCGCATACAGCGATACGCGCAATTCCTCCAGCATCCAGCGGAACTCGGTCATCTTGGGATCGGCGCGGCCGGCGCGGTCCTTCAGGGCACGCTGGTAAGGCAGCGCCACCGAGTTCCACTCGCCCAGCAGACGGGTATCACGGGCTGGGTCGGCGCGCAGCTTGTCCAGACGCACGTTGATGGCCTTGAGGTAGCGCGGATAGTGGCTGAGGTTGCCATAGTCGGTCTCGGCCACGAAGCGCTTGCCCACCAGTTGCGAAAGCTGCGCCTGCATGTCGGCTGCGGCCTGGGCGTGGGCCTTGATGCCCTGCAGCTTCTTGGGCAGCGCATGATATTCGGCCAGGATCTGGCCACACAGGCGGGCGATCTCGTTGACCAGCAGACCCAGGCGGGCCTTGCCTTCGTCGCGCCGACGATTGAATTCGTCCGCATTGCGGGGCAACGGGTCCTGCAGGAAGGCGCGTTCCAGGCCGGCATTCAGGATCTGCTCGCGCAATTCTTCCTGCGAACCCAGTGCCATGAATTGCATGCCCATCTGCTGCAGGCCGGGGATGTTCTTCTCCAGATACTTCAACTGCTCCTTCATCTGCAGCGCGAACAGGCGGCGCAGGCCGGCGTAATGGAAGCGCGCAGCCTCGGCCGGGTCGTCGAAGACTTCCAGGTCGCAATGCGTCTTGCGGTCCACCAGCGCCGGGAATCCGATCAGGGTCTGTGCCTGCTTGCCGCTACCTCGGGTGATTTCCAGCAGTTCGGGCAGCTCGCCGAAGCTCCAGCCGGTGAGGTTGCTGTATTCGCTAGAGGAAGCGGGCGCAGCAGAGGCTGTCGATACAGTCGAGGTGGCCGCGCCCTTGGGCGCCGCCTTCTGTGTCGTCGGCGCGGCAGCCTCGTCGTCGCTGTCGTCACGCGGTGCGATGGCCACCTGCTCGGCCAGCTTCTGGAACTGCTGGCGGGCCTGGCCGCCAAACTCGGCTTGCAGGGCGGCGAGGTTGCGGCCCATTTCCAGCTGACGACCATGTTCGTCGATGATCTTGAAGTTCATCGCGTGGTGGGCCGACAGCGTCTCCTGCTTGAAGTCGCTGGGCTTGACCAGGAGCGTGATCTGTTCGCGGATGTCGGCGATGATGGCGTCGATCAGGTTGCCGCGCCCGAAGGTCTTGCGTTCTTCCATGCGCTCGCAGAAACGCGCTGCGTAATCGGGCAGCGGCACGCAGTGGCGGCGCAGTTTCTGCGGCAGGGATTTCAGCAGCAGATGCACCTTTTCCTTGAGCATGCCCGGCACCAGCCATTCACAGCGGTCCGCCGAGACCTGGTTCAGGGCATACAGCGGCACGGTCAGGGTGACGCCGTCACGCGGGGCGCCCGGTTCGAAGTGGTAGGACAGCGCCATGGCGATGCCGGCCACGTTCATGGTCTTGGGGAAGAGCTCGGTGGTGACGCCAGCCGCCTCGTGGCGCATCAGGTCGTCGCGGTTCAGGTAGAGCAGCTTGGGATCGGCGGCGGTGGCCTGCTTGTGCCACTTTTCGAAGTCCACGCCGTTCCAGATGTCGTGCGGGATCAGCTTGTCGTAGAAACCGATGATGAGCTCGTCATCCACCAGCACGTCCAGGCGGCGCGACTTGTGTTCCAGGTTCTCGATCTCGCGGACCAGCTTCTGGTTGTGCGCGAAGAACGGGGCGCGGGTCTCGAAGTCGCCACCGACCAGGCCATCACGGATGAAGATCTCGCGGGCCTCGGCCGGGTTGATGTTGCCGTAGTTGATGCGGCGCTGGCTGTAGACCACCAGGCCGTAGAGCGTGGCACGTTCGGAGGCGGTGACTTGCGCGGCGCGCTTTTCCCAGCGCGGCTCACCCCAGGATTTCTTCAGCAGGTGACCGCCCAGCTTTTCCAGCCACTCGGGCTGGATGTTGGCCACGCAGCGGGCATACAGGCGGGCGGTATCGACCAGTTCGGCGGCCATCACCCAGCGGCCGGGCTTCTTGGTGAGGTGTGCGCCGGGCCAGATGTTGAACTTGATGCCGCGTGCGCCCAGGTATTGCGCATCGTCCTCGCTCTTGAAGCCGACATTGCCCAGCAGGCCGGTCAGCAGTGCCAGATGCAACTGGTCATAGGTGGCCGGGGCTTCGTTCAGGCGCCAGCCCTGTTCCTTGACGATGGTCAGCAATTGCGAGTGGACGTCGCGCCACTCGCGCAGGCGCAACTGCGAGAGGAAGTTCTCGCGGCAGTGTTCCTGCAACTGGCGATTGGATTTCTTGTGGGCGATGGCGTCTTCGAACCATTTCCAGATCTTCAGGTAGCTGGCGAACTCGGATTTCTCATCGGCGAATTTCTTGTGCGCGTTGTCGGCCGCGTTCTGCGCGTCCATCGGCCGGTCACGCGGGTCCTGCACCGAGACGGCGGCGGCGATGATCAGCAATTCGGTCAGGCAGGCATTGTCGCGACCGGCCAGGATCATGCGGCCCACACGCGGGTCCAGCGGCAGGCGCGCCAGCTGCTTGCCCAGGGGCGTGAGGCGGTTCACGCCGTCCTGCTCTTCTACCGCGCCCAGCTCCTGCAGCAGTTGGTAGCCATCGGCAATGGCGCGCCCCAGGGGTGGTTCGATGAAGGGGAAGCTCTCCACGTCCGTCAGGTGCAGCGACTTCATGCGCAGGATGACCGAGGCCAGCGAGGAGCGCAGGATTTCCGGGTCGGTGAACTTGGGCCGCTGCAGGAAATCCTGCTCGTCATACAGACGGATACACACCCCCGCCGCCACCCGGCCGCAACGGCCGGCGCGCTGGTTGGCGGCCGATTGCGCCACCGGTTCGATCTGCAGCTGTTCGACCTTGTTGCGATAGCTGTAGCGCTTCACACGCGCCAGGCCGGCATCGACCACGTAGCGGATGCCCGGCACCGTCAGCGAGGTCTCGGCCACGTTGGTGGCCAGCACGATGCGTCGGGCATTGCTGGTCTTGAAGACGCGCTCCTGGTCCTGCGCCGACAGGCGGGCAAACAGCGGCAGGATTTCCACATGCGGCGGATGGTGCTTGCGCAGGGCTTCGGCCGCGTCGCGGATCTCGCGCTCGCCCGGTAGGAACACCAGCACATCGCCCGAGCCGATGCGGGCCAGCTCATCGACGGCGTCGACCACGGCATCCATCAGGTCGCGTTGTTCGCGGTCCTTCTGGGCCTGGCTGGCACGGCCTTCGGCACGGGCGCGGGCCTGCGCCACCTCGGTGGAGACGCCGCTGCGGTCGGCGTTGTCGATGGGCCGATAGCGGATTTCCACCGGATACAGGCGCCCCGAGACCTCGATCACCGGGGCCGGCACGATCTCGCCCTGGACCTCGCGGCCGAAATGGCGGGCGAAGCGGTCGGCGTCGATGGTGGCCGAGGTGATGATGATCTTGAGGTCGGGACGCCGGGGCAGCAACTGCTTGAGGTAGCCCAGCAGGAAATCGATGTTCAGGCTGCGTTCATGCGCCTCGTCGATGATGATGGTGTCGTACTGGCGCAAGAGCGGATCGGTCTGGGTCTCGGCCAGCAGGATGCCGTCGGTCATCAGCTTGATCCAGGCGCCCTTGGACAGGGTGTCGTTGAAGCGCACCTTGTAGCCCACCAGCTCACCGGGCGGGGAATTGAGTTCCTGGGCGATGCGCTTGGCGGTGGACGAGGCGGCGATACGGCGCGGCTGGGTGTGGCCGATCAAGCCCTTTTCGCCACGGCCCAGCTCCAGGCAGATCTTGGGCAACTGGGTGGTCTTGCCGGAACCGGTCTCGCCACTGACGATGACGACCTGGTGGCGGCGCAGCGCCTCGGCGATTTCGTGGCGGCGGCCGGAGACCGGCAGCTCTTCCGGAAAGGTCACCGGCGGCAGCGGGTTGCGCAGCGGTGGCGCGGCGTCAGCCGCGGGATCGGCGCGGCGCGGGGCGCGGCCATCGCGGCCATCGCGGCCATTGCGCTCATTGCGCGGGCGCTCCTGCTGCGGGTTCTTCTGCGGCTCGGCGCCGGGGGTGGTGGTGGGTGCTTTGGTAACGGACATGAGGCCGACATTATACCTGCCACGGCCCGCCCGGTCAGGCTGCAGGCGGCTGCCGGGCCCATGGTACAAGTTCGGGCAGTCGGGCCAGGCTCCGCCGGTCATGCTGGTCGGGCCATTGGTCCCGCTTTGCAACATCCCCGCAAGAAATCTGGCCGCTGGTGGCGCGCAAGCCTACGCCCAGCGCCGACGCTGGTTATAATGCGCGTCATGGAAAAACAGACCGAATTCGTCAACTGGCTGCGTTCCGTCGCGCCCTATGTCCACGCCTTCCGCGGCAAGACCTTCGTGGTCGCCTTCCCGGGTGAGCTGGTCACGGCCGGCGACCTGCAGGTCCTGGCCCAGGATCTCTCGCTGCTGCACGCCCTGGGCATCCGGGTGGTGGTGGTACACGGCTCGCGCCCGCAGGTGGCCGAGCAACTGGCACTGCGCAACGTCGAGGCACGCTTTCACAATGGCCTGCGCGTCACCGACAGCACCGCCCTGGAATGTGCCAAGGAAGCCGCCGGTGAGCTGCGCCTGGATATCGAGGCCGCCTTCAGCCAGGGCTTGCCCAATACACCGATGGCGCATTCGGCCATCCGTGTCATCTCCGGCAATTTCGTCACGGCCCGTCCGATGGGCGTCTTCGATGGCGTGGACCTGCAACTGACCGGCGTGGTGCGCAAGATTGCCGCCGACGTGATCCAGCCGATCATGAATGCGGGCGGCATCGTCCTGCTCTCGCCGCTGGGATTCTCGCCCACCGGGGAAGCCTTCAACCTGACCATGGAAGATGTGGCGGTCTCGGCGGCCATCGCGCTGCGCGCCGAAAAGCTGATCTTCCTGTCGGAAACGCCGATGATGAAGGACGCCGCCGGGGCCGAAATCCGCGAACTCTCCTCGCACCAGGCTGAAGCCGTGCTGTCGGCGGGCTTCCTGCCATCGGATGCGGCCTTCTACCTCGCCAGCGTGGTCAAGGCCTGCAATGCGGGCGTCTCGCGTGCCCACATCGTGCCGTTTGCCACCGATGGCTCGGCCCTGCTGGAATTGTTCACCCACGATGGCGTAGGCACCATGGTCACCTACGAAAACCTGGAAAGCCTGCGCCAGGCCACCATCGAGGACGTGGGCGGCATCCTGAAACTGATCGAACCGCTGGAAGCCGATGGCACGCTGGTCAAGCGCGGCCGCGAACTGATCGAGCGCGAAATCCACTACTTCTCGGTGATCGAGCACGACAACGTCATCTTCGGTTGCGCCGCCCTCTATCCCTTCCCGGAGGCACGCATGGGCGAAATGGCCTGCCTGACGGTCAACCCGGAAGTGCAAGGCCAGGGCGATGGCGACCGTATCCTGAAGCACATCGAGACCCGCGCCCGCGAAGCCGGACTGACCAAGCTGTTCGTGCTCACCACGCGCACCTCGCACTGGTTCCTCAAGCGCGGCTTCGTGCTGGCAGGCGTGAACGACCTGCCGCAGGACCGCCAGCAGATCTACAACTGGCAACGCAAATCACAGGTGCTGATCAAGAACCTGTATTGAATTTTTTCGTCAGGACGTGAGCAGGCTCAACCGCTGACCCCCATCGCAGGCCCGCCCGTCCCAGGCATTTCATCTTAACGAACCAAGGAATCGACATGGCACGCATGGTCCACTGCATCAAACTGAACAAGGAAGCCGAAGGCCTGGACTTCCCGCCCTATCCGGGCGAACTGGGCAAGCGCATCTATGAAAGCGTCTCCAAGGAGGCATGGGCCGCCTGGCTGAAGCACCAGACCATGCTGGTCAATGAAAACCGCCTGATGCTGGCCGATGCCCGCGCCCGCAAGTACCTGGCGGCACAGATGGAAAAGCATTTCTTCGGCGAAGGTGCCGATGCGGCTGCCGGTTTCGTACCGCCCAGCGAATAAGCGCGGGGCCGGGCGGCCCGGATGGCTGCCCGCTCGCACAGCGCCGCCCTGGTCCGCCACGGCGGCGATTTTTTTGCCTGCGTGCATCGCATGGGGCCGTATCGCTGAGGCTACAATGCGGCTGGGTCTACCATTCCACCCTCGCATCCGTCTTCCTGCTGGAGTCCATCTTGTCCTTGCGTCATCTGCGCCTTGCCCTCCTCGCCCTCAGCCTGGGCCTGGCCCTCGCGGCCCCGGCTTCCTACGCTGCCACTGCCGCAGCCACCCCGGCCAGCGCCACCACAGCCGCTACCGGTGCGTCCCTGGCGTTGCCGCCTGGTGTGACCGCCGGTCCCAGTGCCGAGGGCATCAGCGAATACCGTTTTGCCAATGGCTTCAAGCTGTTGCTGCTGCCGGACGACTCCAAGCCCACCGTCACCGTCAACATCACCTACCTGGTCGGCTCGCGCCACGAGAACTACGGCGAGACCGGCATGGCGCACCTGCTGGAGCATCTGATGTTCAAGGGGTCGCCGCGCTATCCGGCCATTCCGCAGGAGTTCAGCAAGCGCGGCATGAACTTCAACGGCACCACCTGGCTGGACCGCACCAACTACTACGAGACCTTCCAGGCCGGCCAGGACAACCTGCAATGGGCCATCGCCATGGAAGCCGATCGCATGGTCAATTCCAGGATTGCGCGCAAGGACCTCGACAGCGAGATGACGGTGGTGCGCAACGAATTCGAAGCCGGCGAGACCTCCCCCTCGCGGGTGATGTTGAAGCGCATGCAGAGCGTGGCCTATGACTGGCACAGCTATGGCCGCAATACCATCGGTGCGCGCAGCGACATCGAGAATGTCCGCATCGAGAACCTGCAGGCCTTCTATCGCACCTACTACCAGCCAGACAATGCGGTGCTGCTGATCGCCGGCAAGTTCGCGCCGGCCGAGGTGCTGCAATGGGTCAACCAGACGTTTGGCCGCCTGCCGCGCCCCAAGCGCAAGCTGCCGGAATTCTGGACCGTGGAGCCGACCCAGGACGGTGAACGCCAGTTCGCCATCCGCCGGCGCGGCGACCTGCAACTGGTGGCGCTGGGCTACAAGATGCCTTCCGCACTGCACCCGGATGCGACCGCCCTCTCCTTCGCCAGCGACATCCTGGCCGACACGCCCAACGGCCGGCTGCACAAGTCGCTGGTGGAGACCGGACTGGCGACGGCGGTCTATTCGATGCAGCTCAGTGGCTTCGCACCGGGGCTGCAGATGATCGTGGCGCAGCTCAAGGCCGGAGTCGACATCGAACCCGTCAAGCAGGCCATGATCGCGGCCGTAGAATCCTTCAGCACCACGCCGCCGACGGCCGAAGAAGTGGCGCGCCTGCATCGCGAGAGCGGGAACAACTTCGAGACCCTGCAGAACAATCCGCAACAGATGGCCGTGGCCATGTCCAATGCGATTGCACGTGGTGACTGGCGGCTGGTATTCATCGACCGCGACCTGGAGCAGCGCCTGGGCAGTGCCGACATCGCTGCGGCTGCCGCCAGGTATTTCCGCCGCGACAATCGCACCGTGGGCCTGTACCTGCCGGAAGATCACCCGCAACGCAGCGAGGTCCCCGCCGCGCCCAGCGTGGAGGCACTGCTGGCTCAATACCAGCCGCGCCCGGCCATCGCCTCCGGGGAAGCCTTCGACCCGGCGCCCGGCAACATCGAACAGCGCACCACCCGCATCGCACCGGAACAGCCGCCGCACGCTTCTCTGAACCTGGCACTGCTGCCCAAGAAGTCGCGTGGGCAGACGGTATCGGTGAGCATGAACCTGGAATTCGGCGATGCCCAGGGTCTGTTCGGCCAGCGTGCCGTGGCCCAATTGACGGCTGCCATGCTCCTGCGCGGCACGGAGAAACTGGATCGTCGTCAGCTGGCCGATGAATTCACGCGCCTGAAGATCAATGGCAACGTCTATCGCTTCCAGACCACCCGCGACAACCTGGTCCCGGCACTGGCGCTGGCCGGCGAGGTGCTGCGCCATCCGCGCATGGATCCGGCCGAATTCACGCAACTGAAGAATGAAACGCTGGCGGCACTGGAAGCCACCCGCAAGGAGCCGGACGCCCGCGCCGCCGAAGCCCTGCAACTGCACTTCGACCACTATCCCAGCGGCGACTGGCGTGCCGCGCAAACGCTGGAGCAGCGCATTGCTGCCGTGCAGGCGGTCACGCTGGAACAGGTCAAGGCCTTCCACCAGCGCTTCTACGGCGCCTCCCATGGCGAGCTGGCCATCGTCGGTGACTTCGACGTCCAGGCCACCCGTGCCGCCATCGACCAGGCCTTCGCCGGCTGGGCCAGCCCGGCCCCCTATGCACGGGTCTTGCACACCTGGGCCGATATCCCGGCCAAGCGTATCGTCATCGATACTCCCGACAAGGAAAACGGCGTCTATCTGGCTCGCCAGAACATCCGCCTGCGCGATGACGATCCCGATTATCCGGCGCTGGCGGTGGCCAATTACCTGCTGGGCGGCTCCAGCCTGAAGTCGCGCCTGGCCGACCGCATCCGCCAGCAGGATGGGCTGTCCTACGGCATCAACAGCGGCCTGCAGGTGGGCGCCATCAGTGATGCGGGCTACTTCAGCGTGCGCGCCATCGCGGCCCCGCAGAACCTGGACAAGGTCGATGCCGCCGTGCGCGAAGAAATCATCCGCCTCATCAAGGATGGCTTCACGGACGAAGAACTGCTGCGCGCCAAGTCCGGCATCCTGCAGCAGCGCAACCAGCAGCGCGCCGGCGATGGCGGCATCGCCACCAGCTGGACGGCGCTGATGAACCTGGACCGCAGCTTCCTGTGGCAGCAGCAGCTGGATTTGAAACTGGCCGACCTGACACTGGCGCAACTCAATGCGGCGGTACGCAAGTATCTTGATCCGGCGCGCATGACCGTGGTCATTGCGCGGGACGAGGTCAAGGCCAAGGCCGCACAGCCCTGATCCACAGCGATGGCAGCAACGAAAATGGCCGTGTCTCGCGACACGGCCATTTTTTCTTGCGTCCTGCAGGAGCGCAGAAGCTGCTGCTCGTCCTTCAGAACAGGTGCCTCAGAACTCCAGCTTCTTGACGCCGTCGGCGGTGCCCAGCAGGCAGACATTGGCACCCTGGCGGGCAAACAGACCATTGGTGACCACGCCGACGATATTGTTGATCTTGTCTTCGATATCGGCCGGATCGGTGATGGCCAGGCCCAGCACGTCGATGATGTAGCAACCGTTGTCGGTCACCAGCGGCTGGCCGTCGCCATTCTTGTTCAGGCGCAGAC
This sequence comes from Herbaspirillum sp. BH-1, assembly GCF_002870055.1. NCBI lineage: Bacteria > Pseudomonadati > Pseudomonadota > Betaproteobacteria > Burkholderiales > Oxalobacteraceae > Herbaspirillum > Herbaspirillum sp. BH-1. The sequence continues at coordinate 27,759 of NZ_PKOI01000033.1, forward strand.
GCGGCTCCCCGCCCAGCGCAGCCAACTTGCGGGCCACCACGGCGTGCGACATGGGGATCACCTCCACCGGCAGCGGGAATTTGCCCAGCACGTCGACCAGCTTGGAACCATCGGCGATGCAGACAAACTTCTGCGCCACCGAGGCCACGATCTTCTCGCGGGTCAGCGCAGCACCACCGCCCTTGATCATGGCGCCACCGGCGTTGATCTCATCGGCGCCGTCGATATACACAGGCATGGTCTCGACCTCGTTGAGATCGAACACCGTGATGCCGTGCGAACGCAGGCGCTCGGCCGTCGCCTCGGAGGACGCTACCGCGCCCTTGATGCGATGCTTGATCTTGCCCAGTTCATCGATGAAGAAATTGGCGGTGGAGCCGGTACCCACACCGATGATTTCGCCATCGACCACGTAGTCGATGGCGGCCTTGGCCACAGCCAGCTTGAGTTCGTCTTGAGTCATTTTCTTAGTCCAACGTAAATAAAACCCTGGGATCCGGTTTTGCGGAAGCCCTCAATTCCCATGCAGCAGGATGGTGACCGCTCAGTGCACATCATCCGGCTTCTCGTCCAGCGTCTCGAACAGCGCGATCTGCAACCGCGAATGCAGCTTGACCAGCTTGCTCCAGAGCAACCACAGCAGCCCGGCGACGGCTGCCAGCACGAAGGCCAGCAGGTTCAGCGGCGGCAGGATGCTGGCGCTCAACACGAAGATCAGCAGCATGATGCCGACGATGGACATGATGGGCAAGACTTCCGACACCACCTTGCGCACGCCGGAAGTATACGCGCCCGCGAACTCGGGCTTGACGCTGACTTCGGCCAGCAGCATCGACAAGGCCTGCAGCTTGCGATAGGTGGCGATCAGGAATGGCAGCGAAAGCACCAGCGCACCACCCCAGATGATGGCTTTCTGGACGTCGGAATCCGGCGTCCAGGCCGACAGCTGGCGCGAGAGGCCATCGACGAAGAAGGCACCGCCGATGAAGATGGCGATCACCAGCGCCAGGTTCACCATCACCTGCATCAGGATGCGGCGGATGATGCGCGTGAGTTCGGCGCGGTCGCCGGTCGGTTGCAGGCTTTCCAGCCAGTTGGAGTACATGCCCATCAGCCCGGATACGCGTGCCGGCACCAGCGTGACCGCCTTGGCCGAGAGCGGGTCCGCAGCCTTGATCAGGTAGGGCGTGAGCAATGCGGTCACCGCCGACACCGCCACCACGATGGGATAGAGGAAGTCGCTGGTGACCTTCAGGCTCTGGCCCAGTGCGGCGATGATGAAGGAGAACTCGCCGATCTGCGCCAGGCCCATGCCCACGCGCATCGGCGTGCGCCCGCCCTGCCCGGCCACGAAGGTCCCCAGGCCGCAGCTGATGAGCTTGCCGAAGACCACGGCCAGGGTGATGACAGTGATCGGCATCCAGTACTTGACCAGCACATTGGGATCGAACAGCAGGCCAATGGCCACGAAGAAGATGGCGGAGAACATGTCGCGAATCGGCTCGACCAGGCGTTCGATGCGATGCAGATGGCGCGACTCGGCCATCACCGCCCCCACCAGGAAGGCCCCCAGCGCCACACTGTATTGCAGCTTCATCACCAGCAGACAGAAGCCGAAGAGGATGCCCAGCACCGCCACCAGCAGCATCTCCTGGCTCTTGAAGCGGGCGATGAAGCTCAGCAGGCGCGGCACCGCGAGGATGCCCACCACCAGCGAAACGGTCATGAACAGCACCAGCTTGCCCACGGTGGTGAAGACTTCGGTGGAATCGACCGAACCGCTGGTGGCCACCCCGGAGAGCAAGGCGATCATGCCGATGGCCAGGATGTCTTCCACGATCAGGATGCCGAAGATGATCTGGGCGAACTTCTCGTTCTTCATGCCCAGCTCGTTCAAGGCCTTGACGATGATGGTGGTGGAGGACACGGCCAGCATGGCGCCCAGGAAGATGGCGTCCATCCGCTTCCAGCCGAAATACAGGCCGATCTCGTAGCCGATCCAGATCATCAGCAGGATTTCTGCGGCGGCGGCAATGAAGGCGGTGGCCCCGACCTTGGCCAGTTTCTTGAGACTGAACTCCAGCCCCAGCGAGAACAGCAGGAAGATCACGCCCAGCTCCGAAAGGATGTGCACGGTCTTCTCATCCTGGATCAGGTCGTACGGCGGGGTATGCGGGCCGATGATCACGCCCGCGACGATATAGCCCAGCACCACCGGCTGTTTCAACTTGTTGAAGACAACGGTGACGATGCCGGCGATCAGCATGATGATCGCCATGTCCTGGATGAATAACTCGACTTCGTGCATCGTGCGGGTTTTCCTTTCTGTTCTGTGTGACGGAAGTGGTGGCTTGAGCCCAATCCGGCGGCAAGTCAGGCTGCCAATCCCCTGCGGCTGCCGGCGACAAAGACGGCAGGTCAGGCAATGCGGCGCCCTGCAGACTCAGGCCGCAGACGGTGGATGATAGGGATTGCTGGGTATTGCCGAGTGGCCGGCCTGGCGTGCGCCGACGCTGGATGCTGATCTGTGTCCGCTCTTGCTGCCTGTGACCGCGATGCCACCTTGGCGAGGATGCAGCGGCGGGCGGCCATCTTCAACGCACACCACTGGATATCCCGAAAATAACACAACTGACAACCGCCACGCAATGCAAACTACGTGCCAGCCTGACGACAAGACCCATTCTGCGGGACGAAGAAGGGGAATGGTGAAACTAAGTAAACTTAGTAAATGTGAGGCCAGGATGCTATGAAGACGGCTCGCCAGGCCTAATGAAACCCCGATACACGCACACTCCGGCAGGCCCGATCAGCCTGGCACGCGCACCTGCACCTCGGCCGCCTTCTCATCGAAACTGATGCGAGTGGTGAATTTGGCGCGCTTCATCGGGAAGCGCGACTGGAAGTGGCGCACATTGCCGGAGCCAGAGATCACACGTCTGACGAACTGATAGTAGGCATCCATGTCGATCACATGCACCGCCAGGAAGTAATCATATTCGCCAGAGACGAAGTAGCACTGCATGACCTCGGCCTCCTTGGCCATGCGCTGCTCGAAGTCCTGCATGTGCTGGTCCGACTGGTTGTTCAGCGAGATTTCGAGGAAGGCCAGCATGCCGTAGCCGAGCGCAAAAGGATCGACCATCGCCACCTCGGCGCTGATGATGCCGGCCTCGCGCAGGTCGCGGATGCGGCGCAGGCAGGTGGGTTGCGAGATGTGCAGTTTTTCCGCCAGTACGCGCGTGGAAATCTGGTTGTCCTTCTGCAGCATGTTGAGCAGTTTGCGATCCACCTTATCGAGCGTATGAAGTTTGGCAGGCATGGGACAAATATGAGGATGATTTACAGGTAGGCCGCTCAAAAAAAACTTGGCTTAGCCGATTCTTATGTTGTACCGTCTGCATTATTCAGAAAGTCGGGGACGAAAGCAAAGCGGGACGCCAGGTCACCGCAACAGGGATCTGAATAAAGCTGTGTAGTGAGACAAAACATTAAAAGTGGTCAATCCAATCTACAGAGGAAATCTATGAAACTCAAGAGCGCCATTATTCCATTAACTGCTGCTATCGGTCTGGCATTCGCAGGCGCCGCGCATGCCCAGGAAGTGGTCAAGATCGCTCACGTCGGCCCGCTGTCCGGTCCTAACGCCCACATGGGCAAGGATAACGAGAACGGTGCCCGCATGGCAGTCGAAGAATTGAACGCCAAGGGATTCACCATCGGCGGCAAGAAGGTCAAGTTCGAACTGGTCGGCGAAGACGACGCATCGGACCCCAAGCAAGCGACTGCAGTGGCCACCAAGCTGGTCGACCAGAAGGTCACCGCGGTGATCGGCCACCTCAATTCCGGCACCACCATCCCGGCATCCAAGATCTACAGCGACGCCGGCATTCCGCAGGTCTCGCCGTCGGCCACCAACCCCAAGTACACGCAGCAAGGCTTCAAGACCACTTTCCGCGTGGTGGCCAACGATGCGCAACTGGGCGCGGCCCTGGGCAAGTATGCCGTGCAGAAGCTGGGTACCAAGCATATCGCCGTGATCGACGACCGTACCGCCTACGGTCAGGGCGTGGCTGAAGAATTTGCCAAGGGCGCCAAGGCTGCCGGTGGCACCATCGTCGGCACCCAGTTCACCAACGACAAGGCGACCGACTTCAACGCCATCCTGACCTCGCTCAAGGGCAAGAAGCCGGACGTGGTCTTCTTCGGCGGCATGGATGCGGTGGGTGGTCCGATGCTGCGTCAGATGAAGCAGCTGGGTATCAACGCCAAGTTCATGGGTGGCGACGGTATCTGTACCGGCTCCCTGCCCAGCCTGGCCGGTGATGGCCTGGGCGAAGACCAGGTGGTCTGCGCCGAAGCAGGTGGCGTGGATGATTCCGGCAAGAAGGGCATGGACGACTTCCGCGCGGCCTACAAGAAGAAGTTCGGCATCGACGTCGTCTATAACGCCGCCTATGCCTACGACGCCACCATGACCGTGGCTGACGCCATGGCCAAGGCCGGCTCCGCCGATCCCAAGAAGTACCTGCCAGAACTGGCCAAGATCAGCCACAAGGGTGTGACCGGCGTGATCGCGTTCGACGCCAAGGGTGACATCAAGGACGGCTCCCTGACCCTGTACACCTACAAGGGTGGTCAACGTACCCTGCTGGCCGTGACCAAGTAAGCCAGGTCGCTGCACCGCCCTGCCGCCTGAAGCGCTGATACGGCCGCAGACTGCAGGGCAAAACAGCAGCACGCAATAGGCAACGCCCCCGAAGTACATCGGGGGCGTTGTTCTTCCTGCCGGCGCAAACGCGAACGGCACGTGAGCAGGGACGGAAATCGGATACCGCGCTAGGCCAGTGCCTTTTCCAGTTGGGCCTTGTTCATTCCCGAACGTCCCTTGATGTTGCGTGCCGCCGCCTCGGCATAAAGCTGCTTGAAAGTGCGACCACCGCTCCCCTTGTGCGATCGCAGACCGCCCCGGCGCGAGGCGGGCATATCGTGCAGCGAGCTGGCACTGGCAGAACGGGATTCCCCGTGCTGAGCGCGCTCCTTGTTGACCGTACGGGCGGCGATTTCCTCTGCACGGCCGGTACTCGCGCCGCGCTTGAGGACGCCGGACTTGATGTGTTCATACTGACGTTCCCGCTTATTGCTCCATGCTGACTGGGGCATGATGACCTCCTTGAAGCTGGCCCACGAGTAAAGTACCTCGCCGGCGAGTTGAACATGACCGAAGCTGACAACGTCAGGATAGGACCCCGGCCCGCGCACCAGCCATGCCACAACGACTGAACCCGCTGTAAGACATCTGGAAGCCAGCCTTCGATGCGGGCATATGGTGCCGCAAGGAAACAATTTGCCTTGCCGATATCGCCCCGCCGCCTGCATTGCGCGAGTCATGCCCCCTCTTCTGAGACCGTTCACAGGCAGACAACCTTTCCGCACCTGATCAGTCCAATCGCTCTCAATGACAAGATGAAGGGGAAGAAGCGATGAAACGGATCACGGCAGTATTTGGCGTTGTACACGGCACGATTGCCGTGCTTTTTGCGCTGGGCGCGCTGGCGCTCATCTTCATCGCCGCACGCATGGGCTACGAGGCGGTGGTCGAGGGGATGGGCTTGTCGCAAGCCCAGGCACTGATCGAGGCCATCGGTATCCTGGCGGCCGCGGTCGTCGCCTTCCAGATCGCCGAGACCATCACCGAGGAGGAAGTCGTCCGCGACGCCAACATCAGCGCCCCTACGCGCGTACGGCGTTTCCTGTCGCGGTTTTTCGTGGTGGTGATCGTCGCCCTGGCCATCGAAGGCCTGGTCATGACCTTCCGCGCGGTTCACGAAGAAGCCGCCGACCTGGTCTACGCCGCAGCCCTGTTGGCAGGCACGGGCGTACTGCTGGCGGCATGGGGATATTTCATTTATTGCAATCGCGCCGCCGAAGAACTGGAACCGGATGCCATGAAAGAAGCCAAGGAAGAGGATCGGAAGATCGATGGCTGATCCTTGACTCCCCGCCCCAAAAGGCCGGTCCTGCCCCTTGGGGCGAAGGGGCGGGAATTTTCCGTGGGGAGTGGAATTGGCGGAAAGAAACCGCTATAATCGCGGACTTTTGCTGATGTAGCTCAGTTGGTAGAGCAACTGATTCGTAATCAGTAGGTCGACGGTTCGATTCCGCCCATCAGCACCAGCACACAAGGGTTTCCGGCTTAGGCCGGAAACCTAATTGGGTAATAAGCGCCTCCTTGGGTAATAGAAGTGCCCTCGGCGGAGTTTATAGCCACAAAAAAGCCCGCGATTGCGGGCTTTTTTATTGGCATGGATGTCGGCTTCTGGCCGAGGCTGTGTAAAAACATAAAACATAAGAAAAATCATGGGTAGGGAGACCCTTCCCGATGCCAAGGAAATCGAATACGGCGCGATCTGAGCGCCCGATTTTTAAGATCACTAAAAATTTCTACGTTTTTACACAGCCTCGGCCGATACCGTGTTGATTTGCTCGCCGATTTAACCCTCTCTAACTGACCCGCCTTCCATTGCCTGCTAAAGGCCGCCACACGGTCATACGACCCCTCATAACCAAGCCCCCTTAACTCCAGGAACATCTGTTTCAA
>NZ_PKOI01000034.1:0-33262 GCF_002870055.1 Herbaspirillum sp. BH-1
CCCCGTCAGGCTCGCCGGAAGGCGCGTACGATCACCAGCAGCACGATCGCACCCAGGGTCGCGGTGATGATCGAGGCCAGGATGCCACCGCCGACGGCGATGCCCAGCAGACCTGCCAGCCAGCCGCCGATGACGGCACCGACGATACCGATCAGGATGTCGGCCAGCAGACCGAAGCCGCCGCCCTTGACCAGCACACCGGCCAGCCAGCCGGCCACAGCACCAATGATCAGCCATGCGATGAGTCCGTGTTCCATGATGTTCCCTTTCCTAGCGTTCTGTCTTTCTTGGGTTGGTCGCGGAGTGCGCCGGCCCGCAGGCCATTGGCAACGCTCCTTCCTCTTCTCTGCAGGCGCTCGCCTCAACAGATGAGGTCATCTTAGGAACATCGCTTGCCGCCAGGTATCGGACAGCGGCCCATTTCCTTGTAGGACAAGCCCGCCCATGGCCGCTCATCTTCATCGACCTGGAAGTCCTGGGGTGAGCGGCCTCCTGTTTTCCTACACGGCAAAAGGCGGCACTCCTATAGAGAGGAAGCGCGAGTTTTTTTAAGCTTGCCTCGCAATAGAGCAGTGCAGCAAAGCAGTGCAACAAGTGCAGCGTCTACCAGGCACTGCCAGCGCCAGACTTTCACGCCTTACGTTGAACCACGTCGATCAAGAGCCGCCATCATGCCGACCCACGAGCCCAGCGCCCAGCCGCCTACCGCCTTCGCCAATCCCTATGCGCTGAGCGCATTCGGCACGCCGCCGCAGCGTGATGCCGACTTTGCCGACCACTATGCGCGCTATGCCCGTGAATCGGCCCAGCTGATGCAGCAGATCTCGCTGAAGGCGCCGCAACTGGCGGCTGTGCTGGAGCAACTCAACGAGGGTAGTACCCAGCACTCGCACCATTGCATCGAATTCGACGCCGTGTCGCCGCAAACTGGCCAGAGCCACACCAGCCGCCCCGGCCGCCCCAGCGGCAGCCTGCTCGACACCACTGCCAGCCTGCTCAGTCATGCCTTTCCCGGTGTGGCGCCGTTTTTCCACGGCTGCCGTGCCTTCCTTCATCTGAAGATGATCAAAAACAATCGACAGGCTTGAAGCGCATCCGCGCCCAATAGCCTGCACTGTGTCTGAGGGTGCCACGTCCTCCAACCCATCTACCTGGACCTATCATGAAAAAAATCACCAAAGCCGTCTTCCCCGTCGCCGGTCTGGGCAGCCGCTTCCTGCCTGCCACCAAGGCACAGCCCAAGGAAATGCTGCCCATCGTCGATAAGCCACTGATCCAGTACGCCGTCGAGGAAGCGGTCGAAGCCGGTATCACCGAGATGATCTTCATCACCGGCCGCAACAAGCGCGCCATCGAGGACCACTTCGACAAGGCCTATGAACTGGAGACCGAGCTGGAAGCCGCCGGCAAGGTCAAGCTGCTGGAAACCATCCGCAACGTCATTCCCAAGCACATCAACTGCGTCTATGTGCGCCAGGCCGAACCGCTGGGCCTGGGCCATGCCGTGCTGCTGGCCAAGCCGCTGGTGGGCGACGAGCCCTTCGCCGTGCTGCTGGCTGACGATTTCATGGATGCCGCCCCGGGCCAGAAGAACGTGATGGCACAAATGACCTCCCTCTACGAGCGCGAAGGCAAGAGCCTGCTGGCCGTGCAGGATGTGCCGCGTCCGGAAACCCGCCAGTACGGCATCGTCAGCGGCAGCGCCCATGGCGAACGCACCGAACTGCTGACCGGCATCGTCGAAAAGCCGGCACCGGAAGACGCGCCCTCCACCCTGGCGGTGGTCGGCCGCTATGTCCTGACCCCGGCCATCTTCGAGCGGCTGGAAAACATCGGCACCGGCGCCGGTGGTGAAATCCAGCTCACCGATGCCATCTCGGCCCTGCTGCAACAGGAACAGATCCTGGCCTATCGCTACGAAGGTCAGCGCTTCGATTGCGGCTCCAAGCTGGGTTACCTGAAGGCCGCCGTGGCCATGGGCTTCAAGCACAAGGAAGTGGGTAGCGGCTTTGCCCAGTACCTGCAGGAATTTGCCGCCCAGCACGATCTGGCGCAGGCGGCCCAGCCCAAGGGACCGGCCACCGTCACCCCATTGAAGCCGGCCGCGGGCAGCCCGTCAGCCCCCGCCCCGGCCAGTACCGAAAAGCAGCCAGCCGTAGCCCGTAGTGTCATGTAAGTCCCCGGTAGAGACCGTTGTTGATTGCAGTCCAGCCTCTGGCCGGACTGCTTTTTTTTCGTCCCTACGCTTCGTATAAATTGTTTTGACCTTTGTCACAGAGTTTTAACCTGGACTTGTTAGCATCGCCGCCATGCATCTGCAGACATTCATCTCGCCAGCAACGACATGAATTGCTGCATCCCCGGCCAGGCAGCGTATGCTGTGGCCTCCGCACACCACTTGTAAACGTTTGCAGGCTGATAATGCAGCATGAAATCGTTGCCAGGCGCCTGGAGCGATTGCGGCAAAGGCGCAAAAAATATATATTGTTTATATCAATTTATCACAGGAGCGTTCATGGCCACCCGAGTTCAAGCCGCAGCAGCATCGACCGAAAAGAAGAAACCTGTCGCCAAGGCGGCAGCCCCCAAGCCCCCAGTCAAGAAGCCCGCAGTGCGCCCGGCCGCGCGTCCCGCGCCCAAGGCAGCCGCTGTAGCCAAGCCGGCCCCGGAAGCGGTGAAGACTGAAAAGAAGGCAGAGAAGGTCGTCAAGCCGGTGAAGGTGGAGAAGGTCGCCAAGCCCAAGAAGGTCAAGCAGGTGCGTGACAGCTTCACCATGCCCGAGAACGAATACGCGGTCCTGGCCCAGGTCAAGAAGTCCTGTCTGAAGGCTGGCGTGGAGATCAAGAAGAGCGACCTGCTGCGCATCGGCGTGTCCCTGATCAAGAACCTCAAGATCGCCGAACTGAAGGACATCCTCAGCAGCCTGACCCCGTTGAAGGTTGGCCGCCCCAAGAAGTAAATCCTCCCGGGCAAGCCTGCCCTGCCAGCTTGCCCAGCGGTTCCCGCAAAAACAATGCCGCCCGGTTTCGATCGGGCGGCATTGTTTTTTGGTGTCAGGCGAGCCGGCTAATTCCTGTCCCCCATGCTGCGGATCACCCGCCAGCGGCCCTGATGGACCTGATACAGCGTAAACACCGGGTCCCGCAGATTGCCCTCGGCATCGAAGGCGATCTGGCCGGTGATGCCCCGGTAGCGAATGCGGTGCAGTTCGGCCGTGACCTTGGCCGGCGCGAGCGAATCGGCCTCGCGCATGGCGGCGGCGATCACCCGCACGGCATCGTAGGCAAAGGGTGCGTAGAGATAGATGTCATCCTTGTAGCGGGCTTTCCAGGCGCTTTCGAAATGGCTCCATTGCGGCCCTTTGTAGGACGGCAGGCCCGGCTCCACCACGCTGGTCTCCTCCCCGGCCACGCCGGCCAGGCGCAGGAAGGTCGGCCCCACCAGGCCACCGATGCCCACCAGGCGCGCGCGTATCTGCAGCCGGCGCAGGTCCTGCACCAGTTGCGCGGCCTGCGCATCGAGGCCGGCGAAGAAGACCACGTCGGGGTCGCTGGCGCGGATGCTGCGCAGGATGCTGTTGAAGTCCGAGGTCTTGCTGCTGACCTGATAGCGGCCCGCCACCCGCCCCTGCTGGGCGGCCACGGCGTTGACGAATTCCTGGGCATAGGTGGCGCCAAAGAGCGTGCTGTCATCGATGACGGCGATGCTGCGCGCCTTCAGGTCGTGCATGACGTACTGGGCCGTGTGGCGTGCGCCGTCGCCATCATGCGGCACGATGCGAAAGGCCGAGGCGTAGCCCTGGCGGGTATAGTCGGGCGCGGTCACGGCGGGCGCCACATGGGGAATCCCGGCAGCGGCATAGATGCGCGAGGCCGGTATGCCCACGCCGCTGTTCCAGTGCCCCACCACCGCCGCTACCCCGGTCTTGACGAAATACTGGGCCACCAGTTCGCCGGTCCGTGGATCGGCGCGGTCGTCCTGTGGCAGCAGCTTGAACAGCACCGGCTCGCCACCGATGACGGGCTTGCCATTGTTGATATCTTCCACCGCCAGCTGCGCGGCCCGCTCCAGACTCATCCCGGTACTGCCGGAGGGGCCGGACATGGGCGCCGCCAGGCCGATCAGCACGGTGCGCGGGGTAGCTGCTGCCGCGCCGGATTGCATCGCCCATCCGGCGCCCAGAAGGACGGCGGAGAGCAGAATTGTTCTACGCATTACCTTGTTCATCCTTGTTGCTTGCGTGTGTTTTGCGTATGTCTTGCGTGTGTTTTGCTTGTGCCTTGCCTGCCGCCATTGCTAGCAGGTTTCGCGCCACCTCAGAAATTGAACTCCCAGTGGCAGACCTGCCCGACCTCGATGCTGCCGCCGATGCCGCCGATGACGATGGCGTTCTGGCCGAAGGTGAGGCCGCCGTCCACGCGCGGATTGGCGCGGTAGGCCGCCAGCGTGTCCAGCGGCTCGTCGGGCCATTGCGCGTCGCGCAGGCCGGTGTGCTGGTCGATGCCGGGGATCGGGCAGCGGGCGCAGGGCTTGACCAGCTTCAGTTGCACCGCCTGCTCGCCCTCGCCAAAGCGGAGGGTATCGATGAAATCTTCCTCGTAAGGCTCCAGCCCGCTGATCACCAGGTTCGGCCGGAAACGGTCCATCGGCAGGCTTGGCGCCCCCTTGGAAGCCAGCCTGGCATTGAGGTCGTCCAGCGAGGACTGACCGATCACCAGCAGCGGATAGCCGTCCGAGAACTGCGTCGTGGCCTGGTGCGCGCCGGTCCAGCGCTGGCTGCAGGCGCGCGTGACGGCCGGGTCGAAGCGCACCAGGCGCACCTCCTCGCCGAGATAATGGGAGCACCAGTGACGGGCCGGCTCGCCCTGATCCAGGGCATCCAGATGGCTATTCCAGACCTGTACCGCCACGGTGGCCCCGTCCTCGCCGGCAGCGGCCAGCCGCAAGGGTGGCATTCCGGGGGCGCGCAGCACCAGTGCATCGCCCTCGAAAGCCGGCGTGATGCAGGCCATGCGCGGATGGCTGCGCTGGGTCAGAAAACGGCCCTGGCGGTCCACCAGCATCCAGTGGCGGTCCAGGGCCAGGCCCAGGGCGCCGATATCGGCACGCGTGACCGACAGGCCGCCGCAGGATTTGACGGGGTAGAAGCTGATGGCGCTGAGGGTGCTGATGGCGCTGGATGTCGACATGGTGATACTGGCCCAGGGAGCGGCGTCTGGCAGGCGCCGATAAAGAATGCAGATGAAGTTTCGGCAAGACATTACCACAAGCTCGGCATTGGCTTGTGGCGGGAGCAACACGTCACCCCCGCTCATGCGACAATGCACGCCTGTTCACGAAGCTTTTCCTCACGGGAGTGCCATGCTGGTTGCCAAATTCTTCCATCTGCTGGGACTGACCATCTGGGTCGGCGGCATGTTCTTCGCCCACATGGCACTGCGCCCCGCGCTGGCGGTGCTGCACCCGGAGCAGCGACTGACGCTGATGTCGGCGGTGCTGGGCGGCTTCTTCATCTGGGTATGGGTGGCCATCGCGCTGGTGCTGGGCAGCGGCCTGCACATGATGGCGGTGATGGGTGGCGCTCACTTGCCGCCGTATGTCCATGCCATGAGCGGCATCGGCGCGGTGATGATGCTGATCTTCGCGCATATCTTCTTCGCCCCCTTCCGCCGCCTGAAACTGTCGGCCGCACAGCAGGACTGGGACCGCGCCTCGCGCGCGCTGCGCCAGATCCGCATGCTGGTGGGCGTCAACCTGTGCCTGGGCCTGCTGACCATCGCCATCGGTGCCCTGGGGCCGCTGGCTGCCTGACGCGGCGGGGTCCGCGCAAGATCACTATCCAAAAGGGGGAGACACCCGTGCTGAACGAATCGCAACGCCAGCAAGCCGCTGATCTGCTGTGGGACTGCTGGGCGCACAACCGCCGCATACCGCACCTGCCGACCGACCTGCAACCGGTTGATCGGCAGGAAGCCTACGATATCCAGCGCCGCCTGGAAGCCCGCAGCTTCGCGCCGCTGGCCGGCTGGAAGATCGGTGCCACCGGCCCGGGCGGCCAGCAACTGCTCCAGGTCGACGCACCGCTGGCGGGCCGCCTGCTGGCAGAGCGCCTGCATCGCAGCGGGGCGCGCATCACCCTGGGCGACAACCTGATGAGCGTACTGGAAGTGGAAGTGGCCTTCCGCATGCGCGCGAGCCTGCCGCCGCGCGCCACGCCCTATACGCAGGAGGAAGTGCTGGATGCGGTGGGCTCCATCCACCCTGCCATCGAAATCCCCGACACCCGCTACGAACACTTCCGCCAGGTCGGCGCCGCGCAACTGATCGCCGACAACAGTTGCGCCGACCATTTCGTGCTGGGCGCACCGGCCGATGTGGACTGGCGCACCCTGGACCTGGCCGCCCTGGCCACCTCGGCCACCGTCGAAGGTGGCGGGCAGCAGAGCAGCGGCAGCGGAGCCCAGGTGCTGGGCGATCCACGCATTGCGCTCACCTGGCTGGCCAATGAGCTGCGCGCGCATGGCCTGACGCTGGGCGCCGGTCACGTGGTGGCCAGCGGTTCCACCATCGTCCCCATGGCGGTGCGGGCCGGCCAGACGGTGCAGGCCGAACTGGGCGTGCTGGGGACGGTGCTGGTGCATCTGGACTGAATCCGGGGATGAGCAATGCAAAAGGGATGAGCCCGGGCTCATCCCTTTTTTCATTCCGGCACGGCATCAAGCTGGCTTGATTGGCTTAACTGGCTTAGTTGGCCTTCTCGACGCCCGGCTTGACTTCCTCATAGCGGCGCGCCAGCTCCTGGCGCAGCGACTTGCGGATCACTGCGGCATCGAAGCGGCGCTTTTCCTCCTGCGAGAACGGGCGCAGCGGCGGGACCGGGATCGGCTTGCGCTGGTCGTCCACCGCCACCATCGTAAAGAAGCAGCTGTTGACGTGGCGGGTTTCCTGGGTGCGGATATTCTCGGCCACCACCTTGATGCCGATTTCCATGGAGGACTTGCCAGTGTGGTTGACGCTGGCCAGGAAGGTCACCAGTTCGCCCACGTGGATGGGCTGGCGGAACATCACCTGGTCCACCGACAGGGTCACCACATACTGGCCGGCGTAGCGGCTGCCGCAGGCATAGGCAACCTGGTCGAGCAGCTTGAGGATGGTTCCCCCGTGCACGTTGCCGGCGAAATTGGCCATGTCCGGTGTCATCAGGACCGTCATGGTGAGTTGGTGAGATGGCAGATCCATGGTGCGAGGCTCTCTCTGTAGTGGTGGCGATGGGTTGATCATGGGATGGCGCGGTGTCCCGCCACGGGCACTCCCCCGAGTGCACAGGCGACCGGCACGGTCGGCTTTCGTGGAGGAAAGCCGACTGCGGCCGACATTATCGGCCAGCCAGCCCTGCCATGGCAAAAAAACTCGCGTCCACGGTCAGGGCCGCTCCCGTTCAGGCCCGGACTACAGGCTCGGCTGCGGCGAAATGCTCCTCGCAATTGCGCAGGAACTGGCGGACCGAGGCGCTGATGGCCTCCGGCGACCAGCCGGCCACGTGCGGCGTCAATACCACATTGGGCAGGCCGATCAGGGCTGCCGGCGGTTTCGGCTCGCCTTCGTAGACGTCCAGGCCGGCACCGGCCACGCGGCCGGCGGCCAGTGCCGCGGCCAGGGCTTCGGTATCGACCACGCTGCCGCGACCGATATTGACCAGGTAACCGTGGGGGCCGAGCTCTTCCAGCACCCGCGCATTGATCAGGTGCCGGGTCTGGGCGCCGCCGGGGGCGGCCACGATCAGGCAATCGGCCCAGCCGGCCAATTGGGCGACATCGGGGAAGTAGTGGTAGTCGACATCATCGCGCTTCTTGCGGTTGCAATAGGCGATGTCGGCGTCGAAGGCAGCAGCGCGGCGTGCGATCTTCTTGCCGATATTGCCCATGCCGACGATGCCCACGCGCTTGCCGGCCAGTTGCGGCTGCAGCGGAATGGTTTCGCGCCAGCCGCCGTCGCGGGTGTAGCGGTCCAGCACCGGGATGTTGCGCACGATGGCCAGCAGCAGCCCCATGGCGTGATCGGCCACGCAATCCTCGTTGGTACCGGCACCGGAGGCAATCGCGATGCCATGGGCCTGGGCATGCGCGGCGTCGATGTTCTCCACCCCGGCGCCCAGTGCGCAGACCAGTTGCAGGTGCGACAAGGTGCGCATTTCATCAGCGGTCAGGCCGGTGGAGCCATTGGTGAGCACCACGGCGACCTTGCGGGCCGGGCCTGCGATCATCTCGTCACGACGCTGGCGGTCCGGCGCGTAGAGGATGTCGTAGTGGGCCGCGATGGTGGCGGTGCTTTCTTCGGAAAGATGGATCAGGACGAGTAAGGGTGGTTTCATGAAGGGCCTGGCGATGCGGATGAAGGAAAATGCAGTGCCCGCCATTCTATTGCGAATTGCGCAATCAGTCCGGCAGCGGTCAAACCGCCTTCATGCGAATTCCATGCCACCAGCGCAAACAGGCCCGGCGCGCCATGCGGCGGCCGGGCCTGTCGGGGATGCGACGGCACAGGGCCGGCGCGAGGTCTTGCTCAGTGCGACCTGCTCAATGCCGGGCCTGTTCTTTTTCCAGCATCTCGTGCGCCGCCTGGCGCGCGCCCTGCTCGGCCGCCTTCTCGTCGGCGAACGTCTGGTCAGGCAGCACGCGCTGGACCGGAAATACCGGATTGCGGTGCATGGGGTTGATGGAATGGCCGAAGATGGCGACCTGCGCCACCCATTCGTCGCCGCCGATCACGCGTACACCTGCGTACTCGACTTCGTAGTCGCCCACTTGTTCGGTTGGCATGATGTGTCTCCTCTTGTCCGCTTGCGTCCGCTTTTGTCCGGCCCTCAGGCCGCGCCGTCCCCGGCACGCTGGTCCAGATGGGTGATGGCATAGCCCTTTTCGCCGATCTGCATGAAGGCGTCCTCCGCCTCCAGGGTGAAATGCCGCTTGCCGTCGCGTTCAAAGTCCACGTTCTGCTCGTGGATCTGCCAATCGGTATTGGTGACTTCTTCCGGTAGGGCTTTTTCGTGCGGCAGGACGAGGTAGGAAAACAGACCTTCGCCGTCCGGGCGCTTGTAGACATCGACTTTCATCGGGGGGCCTCCTGGTCGGGTTGAACGAGGGCGCTGCACGGTGGGTTACCGGGTGCGCCTGCTTGGTGCGACTGGACGGCAGCACATTGGTTCGATGAATGGGCATACCATGGCCACAAAGCGTGTTGCGCTGTCAGCCTGATCCCACAGGCCGGACCGCCCTGCAGAGGTGCTGCATCGTGATTCATTCAAGATAGCACCGCCCCTGTGACGATGCCAGGAAGAAATCGCGCCCCTGCCCGCTCAGTCGAGCTGGCGCCGCAACCACGCCAGCGCACCCGCAAGGCTGCGGAAATCGGCCAGGGAGCGGCACTGCAGTTGCGGATGACGCTCGCGCAGCATGCGCGAAAGCGCTGCGCCCGGCCCCAGTTCCAGGGCCACGGTGACGCCACGTTCGACGCAGGCGTCCATGCAGGCCGCCCACTGGATGGGCTCGGTCAGCTGACGCAGCAGCAGGTCCTGTGCCTGTCGGGCATCGGCGACAGCCTGCCCGGTGACGCCGGCCAGCAAGGTGAATTCAGGGGCCTGTCTGACCATGGCGGCCAGACTTGCTGCCAGGGGCGCCACCGCTGCCTGCATCAACGGCGTATGCGAGGCCAGCCCGACCGGCAGGGCCGAGCTGCGTGCTCCCATTGCGGCGAACTCGACAGCGGCTGCCTGCAGCGCCGTGTCGCTCCCCCCGGCAATGAGCGTATCGTCGCCGGTAATGATGGCCACGTGCGCGCCATGCCGTTCCAGCGTGCTCTGCGCCGAGACCAGCGCGATACCGCCCACCGCCATCAGGCCCTGCGCCGGTTGTGCGCTGGCCGCCAGCGTCATGCACGCGGCCCGCTGTACCGCCAGCGCGACCGTGGCCGGGGCCGCGATCACGCCGGCAATCGCCTGGGCCGATAGCTCGCCCACGCTGTAGCCGGCTACCACCGCTGGCGCACCCGCCAATGCCGCCAGTGGTTCGCGCAAGGCTTGCCAGGCCGCCAGCTGGGCGGCGACGATCAGGGGTTGGGCATTGCGGTTGGCGTAGAGCTGGGCCGGGTCCGCCAGTACCTGTTGCAGCGGCGCCTGCAACAGGCCGGCGAGATCACATTGGGCCAGGAATTGCGCGGCCTGCGGATCCTCGTTCAGCAGATCGAACATGGCGGCATGCTGCGCGCCCTGCCCCGGACAGAGAATGGCCAGCCGCATGCTCATCCGCGCTCACCGTCCAGCAGACCGACCTGATGCAACAGACAGGCCGCCGCCAGCAGATCGGCCGCACCGCCCGGTGACAGGCGCTGCGCCACAAAGGCGTGGTGGCAATCCAGCGCTTGCTGCTGCCATCCATCACGGGCAGACCCACCGGCGGCCAGGAAAGCGGCGCTGCGCGCGCGCACCAGTGAAGCGCCGGCCGCACCGCCACGGTGATAGACGTTGGTATCGCTGAGATGGGCCATCAGGGCGAACAGGGCATCGATGCTGGCGCAGGTCCAGTCGCGCCCCTGCGCCAGCGTGGCCTGCAACTGCGGCAAGGCCACCTCGAAGACGGCCGGAAAGCCCAGCGCCCCCTCTTCCCGCGCCCCGCCCACCGCATACTGTGCGGCGACCCGCTGGCCATGGCTGGACGGCAGGTGAGGCTGCTCGCCCGCGCCGGCGATGCTATGGCGCGCCAGCGCATCGCCCCACTGGATCAGCAGGGTGGCTCGAATGACTTGCGGCTGCAGCGGCATCCTGCGTGCCCGGCAGCAGGCCGTGGCCGCGCACAGCATGCCCAGCGCGAAAATGGCACCGCGATGCGTGTTGATGCCGCCCGTGGCGCGCAGCATGCGTTGCTCGGCGCTGATGGCCAGCGTCTGCAGGCGGTGGAAAGGCGCGGCCTCCAGGCCGGCAACGGCGATCTGGTAAAAGTAATGACGCAACGAGAACAGGCTGCGCAGGAAGGTCAGCGCATTCATGTCGGTGTGGCTGCCATTGTCCACCCGCGAAACCAGGCCGGGCTTGGGATAGAGCACCAGTTCGTGATGCAGGCTGCGCACTGCCAGCCGAGCCAGCACGCGGCAGAAGGCCAAGTTGTCGCGCTCGGTCCGGCGCTTTTGCAGATGATGGACGGCCGCATCCAGGGTGGCCGGATGTGCCATCAGGCGGCGCATGGCTGCACCTCCTGCGGCAGAGCGGCCATCAGGCTGCCGACCCGCTCCAGCGCGACGCGGTTGGCACGCTTGACCAGCACCTGGCCCAGGTCTCCCGCGCCCAGTACCGCCACCTGCCGCCACTCCTTCCACGACACCGCAGCGCCATCGGGGAAGACGATCTCGCCATCCAGCGGCAGGAACATCGCCTGCCAGGCCAGCAGGCGCACACCGCCCTCCAGCTGGCTGCGGCTGCGCGGGCAGAACAGCAGGTCGATATCGGAACTGGCGCGCAGGTAGGGCTCGGCCGTCACTGCCTGCCAGGCCAGCGAACCGAACACGGAAAGGGCGATGCCGGCGCGCTCCATGTGTTGCTGCAATTCGGCCAGCCCCGCCGGCCAGGACGAGGGCAGGCCGCCCAGGCGGGCCGCCACGATATCGCGCAGCAGGAACGGGGCGCGACTGGCCGCCACTTCCTGCGGCGCCACGCGCAGCGCGATGCGGGGCTTGTTGCCCTGCACATCCGGCGGCAGCGCGATACCGACGCAGAGCTCATCGGCACGCGCATCGACATCGGTGCGGCGCACCACCACCGGCCAGCGCATGCGCTGCCAGTGCGCCAGGCTGGCGCGCTGGCGCTCGTCCACGCTGTCTTGCTGCAGGCGCTGCCAGGCGGCTTCGTGCAGCCAGAGCAGATGGTGCCGCCCGGGATGTTGCGACGGTCTCATCCGTTCAACGGCACATCATTGGCCACGGCCTGGATGACGCGCTGCGCCCACTTGCGTCCGCCCCGCTCCAACCCCACGGCGGCGCGGGTGTCGGCGCTGTCATCGGTCGCCAGCGCCGCGCTCAGGGCCTGGGCCAGGTCGTCGTGCCAGATCTCGGCCACGCCGCCCATGCGCAGATAGTTTTCCGGTCCGGGGGCAAACACCGGGTTGCTCCTGGCCAGTTCGGTCAGGCGCTCTTCCGGGACCTTGGTGATGCGCGCCATGGCCGGCAGGCCCATGACGCGGATGGTGGCATCGGGCAGCGCATAGCAGGCGTCGGCGATCAGGCCGCTGGTGATGAAGCCGCCCGACAGGGCCTGGTCATAGACCAGGCCGATCACGCGGTGGCCCTGGCGGCGCGCCAGTTCCACGCACTTGCCCAAATGTGCCATGTAGCTGTTGATGCCCAGCATTTCGTCACGGTGACGCAGACGCTGGCCCTGGGTATCGACCAGGATCACGATGGGCCGACCGGGATGCTCGCGCACCGTCTGCAGGATGACGCTGGCCTGGGCCAGCGCGATCTCGATGCCGATGGGCGTGTGACCGGTGGTGCCGACCACGGTGACGGTGCGACCATCGACCTGGGCGGTGCCGGAGAGGAAGTGGTCCTTCTCGCTGATCTGCTGGCCCTGCGGAAACAGGGTCTGTGCCAGCGCGCGCCAGTCGACCTGGCTCGGGGTGGGTGTTTGACTCATGGCTCTCTCTCAGGCTTTGAAGGGAATGCGCAGGCCCTGGGCCATGGCGGTGAAGGCGGCCGCTTCCAGCATCGGCACTGTCTCAGGGCGTTCCACGCCCAGCTCGGCCCAGATATCCATCGGGTCCTCGGCGTGGCCGAAGGTGGCGATGCGACGACGCAGCATTTCCTGTTCGGCTTCCAGGGCGGCCAATGTCAGCTCGGGCGCGCCGGACCGGGCCAGCGCAGTCAGGGCATCCATGGCGGCCTGACGGAAGGCCTCGGTATCGTCACCCACCAGTTGCTGGCAATCGCCGATCAGGTAGCGATGCTTGCCGCCGGTGGTACGCCAGACCAGGGCGCGATCGCGCGAGTCGAATTCCTCCACGCCGTTGGCGGTCTCAATCACTTCCGGCCCGGACATGGCCAGCCTTCCCTCTTCGGACATGATGACCGTGTTGGCGCAGCGGGCGACGATGCCCATGCCACCGAAACAGCCATTGGCACCGCCCACCAGCACGATCACGGGGATGCCGGCGGCGCGGGCTTCCAGCACGGCGCGCATCACCTCGGAGACGGCGATCAGGCCGGCATTGGCTTCGTGCAGGCGCACGCCACCGGTCTCCAGCAACAGGACCACGCCGGCCACCTGCTTGCGGATGGCGCGCTTGATCAGGCCGACCAGCTTGGCGCCGTGCACCTCGCCCACCGCCCCGCCCATGAAGCCGCCTTCCTGCGCGGCGGCCATCACCGGGCGTCCGCCCAGCAGGCCTTCGCCGATGATGACGCCATCATCGAAGGACACCGGCGCATCCAGTTGCCCCAGGTGCGGGCTCACCACCCGTTGTGCGGGCGGTAACAGTTCATTGAAACTGCCGGCATCGAGCAATGCCAGGATGCGTTCCCGGGCCGTGGCTTCCAGATAGCTCGCGCTCATGCGCCCTCCTCGACCATGGCTTCCACCGCCTGGTCCAGGCGCAGGCTGACCACGGCAGGCGTGGCGCCCATGTCGTTGATGGAGATGCGGGCATCGGCCAGTTGCCAGCGCTGCTGGAAGTCGCCCACCACCGCCTCCCAGATGGCGCCGAAACCACGGGCAGCGGTCTTGATCTCGATGGCGCAGGCGCCCTTGAGATCGACATTCTCGATCAGCACTTCCAGGTTACCGGAGCTGACCACGCCCACCAGTTCGGGCGCGGCCTTCAGGCGGCGGCGTCCTTGTTCAAAGCGAAAATTCAGAGTTTCCATCGTCTTGTTCCGATTGCTTGCCAGTGACTTGTCTTTGCTTACCAGTTCCGGAAACGCTTGGGCGGGTTGTACAGTCCGCCGGAGGCGCGCACCAGGTCTTTCATGTTCTTGGCCGCCAGCAGGTCGCGGGTGGCCAGGCGCTTGTCCACGCCCAGGTCTTCGGCGCGTCGGATGATGCCCCGGTCGCGCAGGTTTTCCACCATCCGCTTGTCGCGCCCCATGCCCACGGCGGTATAGCCGGCCACGCCACGGATGGCCTGTTCGCGCTCTTCGTCGGTGCGGCATAGCAGCAGGTTGGCGATGCCCTCTTCGGTGAGGATGTGGGTGACGTCATCACCGTAGATCATCACCGGCGGGATGGGCATCCTGGCCTGTTCACCCAGTTGCCAGGCGTCGAGCTTTTCGACGAAGGCCGGCTGCATGTGTTCGCGGAAGGTTTCCACCGTCTGCACCACCAGTTTCTGGCCACGCGGGATGGTATTGCGCCCGGCGCGGGCCTGCTGGCCGGCCTTGAGCCAGGCCTCGCTGGCATGACGACGTCCGCGCGCATCGGCGCCCATGTTGGGTGCGCCGCCGAAGCCGGCGATGCGCCCGAGCGTGGCCGTGGAGGAATTGCCCTGCAAGTCGATCTGCAGGGTGGAGCCGATGAACATGTCGCAGCCGTAATGCCCGGCCGTCTGCGAGAAGGCGCGGTTGCTGCGCATGGAGCCGTCGGGTCCGACGAAGAACACATCGGGTCGGGCGCGGATGTAGTCTTCCATCCCCAGTTCGGAACCGAAGGAATGGATCGATTCCACAAACCCGGCTTCGATGGCGGGGATCAGCGCCGGGTGCGGGTTCAGCGCCCAGTGCTTGCAGATCTTGCCGCGCAGGCCCAGCGATTCGGCATAGGTCGGCAGGATCAGTTCGATGGCGGCGGTATCGAAACCGATGCCGTGGTTCAGGCGCTGCACGCCGTATTCGGCATAGATGCCCTTGATGGCCATCATCGCCATCAGGACCTGGATTTCCGAAATCTGCGCCGGGTCGCGGGTGAACAGCGGTTCGATGTAATGCGGCGTAGGCGCCTGGATGGCGAAACCGACCCAGTCGGCCGGGATGTCCACGCGGGGCAGCACATCAACGATCTCGTTGACCTGGGCGATGACGATGCCGCTGGAAAAGGCCGTGGCCTCCGCGATGGCCGGTGTGTCCTCGGTATTGGGACCGGTATAGAGATTGCCGTGGCGGTCGGCCGCCTGCGCGGCCACCAGCGCCACACGCGGCGTGAGGTCGGTGAAATAGCGGCCGAACAGTTCCAGGTAGGTATGGATGGCGCCGATGTTGAGCTTGCCGGCCGAGGCCAGCTTGGCCAGGCGGCCGGCCTGCGGGCCGGAGAAGGAAAAGTCCAGGCGGTCGGCGATGCCCCTTTCGAACACGTCCAGGTGTTCCGGCAAGGCCAGCACCGAGAACAGCATGTGCAAGCCGTTCACCCGTGCCGGGTCGAGCGCGGCCAGACCCTTGGCGAGGAAATCCGCCTGCTTCTGGTTGTTGCCCTCGACACAGACACGGTCACCGTTTTCCAGCACCGCATACAGCAGGTCGGCCAGTTTTTCCGCAGGGGCGATCTTGCCCTGCAACTGGCTTCCCAATGCGGCGGTGGCGCGTGCCAGCCGCTGTTCACGGTTCTTCTGGCGCGCATTCCACACGCGTTCGCTACTACTCATTTACTTGGCTCCCATCAACAGATCAGGCAATAAGGTCGCGATGCCCGGGAACATGCACAAGAGCAGGACCGCAAGGAACATCAGCGCCAGGAAAGGAATCGTACCCTTGATCACATCACCCAAGGCGATGTCGGGTGCGATGTTCTTGATCACGAACAGGTTCAGCCCCACCGGCGGGTGGATCAGGCCCATCTCCATGACCACGGTCATGACGATGCCGAACCAGATCAGGTCGAAGCCGGCGGCCTTCAGCGGCGGCAGGATGATGGGGGCCGTCATCAGGATGATCGACACCGGCGGCAGGAAGAAGCCGAGCACGATCACCATCCCCAGGATCACCGCCAGTAGCAACCACTTGGACAGGTGCAGGTCCACCACCCACTGCGCGGCCGACTGGCTGATGTGCAGGTAGCTCATCACGTAGGAATACAGCAACGACATGCCGATGATCAACAACAGCATGCCCGATTCCTTGATGGTGGAACTGAGGAAGGGCGCAATGTCGCGTGGCTTGTAGATGCGATAGACGATGGCGATCAGCACCAGCGCCAGCAGCGCACCCAGGCCGGCGGTTTCGGAAGGCGTGGCCAGGCCGCCATAGAGCGCCACCATCACACCGATCAGCAGGATCAGGAAAGGCAGCACGCGGGGCAGCATCTCCACCTTCTGCGCCAGCGTGAAATGCTCGTCATCCAGGTAGGCCGACTTGGCACCACCGGCGCTGTAGACCGCATGAGCCAGCTTGTACTCCTTGCGCGCCCGATAGACGGCATAACCGGCAAACAGGAACACCAGCAGCACGCCCGGGCCGATACCGGCCAGGAACAGCCGTCCCAACGACTGCTCGGCCGCCACTGCGTACAGGATCATGGTGATCGAGGGCGGCAGCAGGATGCCCAGCGTACCGCCGGCGGCAATGATGCCGGCTGCAAACCCGGGCGAATAACCACGGCGACGCATCTCCGGGATACCGGCCGAGCCGATCGCCGAGCAGGTCGCCGGCGACGAACCGGCCATGGCCGCAAACAGCGCGCAGGCAAAGACGTTGGCGATGCCCAGGCCGCCCGGCACCTTGTTCAACCACGCATGGATGGCCGAATACAGGTCCTTGCCCGCCGGGGATTTGCCGATGGCCGCCCCCTTCAGGATGAACAGCGGAATGGACAGCAACGTGATGGAAGCGATTTCCTCATAGACGTTCTGCGTGATGGTATCGAGCGAGGATGCCGGCATGAAGAAATACATGAAACCGGTCGCCACCACGCCCAGCGCGAAAGCGATCGGCATGCCCGAGCACATCACCAGGATGGTGACCACGCCATAGAGCACACCCAGGGTCAGCGGACTCATTGCGCACCTCCGGCCTGCGGGGCGGGAACGGTACCGGTAATGCGCACCAGCACCTGCACCAGCAGTTGCAGGGTCAGCATGCTCATGCCCAGTGCCATCAGCGAATACGGAATCCACAGCGGCGGAGCAAAGGTGGACGAGGTGGTCTGCCCCTCCACCCAGGCTTCATGGAACAGCGCCCACGACTTCCAGGTGAAGAAGGCGCAGAAGGCCAGCGACAACAGATCGACGATGAACATGCGCACCTTGTTGGCCAGCGGCGAGAGCATGCCGGCCAGGGCCTCGATGCCGATATGCCCGCGCAGCGACTGCACATAGGCCGAGCACAGGAAGATCACCCCCACCAGCATGAACACCGAGGCCTCGTCCTGCCAGTCGGTGGGCTGGTGGAAGAAATAGCGCACCACCACCGAATAGGTGAGGATGCACGACGTCACCAGCAGCGCAATCATGCCCAGGAACACGGCCACCCGGTGGTAGCCCTGCAGGAAGGCCGCCAGCCAGGCCACCGGGGCGCTGGCGGGGACGGCCGGGCGCGCGGCAGCCGCGCCGGGCATCTCGAAACCGTGGCTCATACGGTCTTCTCCGCCAGGGCCAGCAGCTTGGCGCAGCTGGCATTACGGCCGGCGAAGTCCTTCCAGGCGGTATTGCGGGCGATGTCCTGCCACTTCTTGACGACCTCGGCATTCAGATCGACCACCTTGGCGCCCGCCTTCTGGTACACCTGGGCCACGGCGATATCGTCAGCCTGCGCGGCCTTGGTGGCGAACTGTTCCATCTCCGCACCCACGGTCATGATGACCGCCTGCTGGTCCTTGGGCAGCTTGTCGAAGACGGCCTTGGACATCATCAGCGGTTCGAACATGTACCAGTAGGCTTTGTCACGGCCGGTGGTGAGGGCCTTGGCGACCTCTTCCAGGCGGAACGACATGAAGGACGTCGACGAGGTCATCGCCGCATCCATGGCCCCGGTCTGCATGGCGGCATAGATTTCGTTGGAAGGCAGCGTGACCACGGCGGCGCCGGCTTCCTTCAGGATCAGGTCCATCTCGCGGGAGCCGCCGCGCACCTTCATGCCCTTGGCATCGGCCGGATCGACGATGGGCTTGCCGCGCGAAGCCACGCCGCCGGCCTGCCAGATCCAGCTGACGATGACCACCCCCTTCTCGCCCAGCACCCGGGCCAGCTCCTTGCCGACTTCGGCATTCTTCCAGGCCGCGCCCTGCTGATAGGAGGTCACCAGGCCGGGCATCAGGCCGATATTGGTTTCCGGGACTTCGCCACCGGCATAGTTCAGCGGCACCAGCGACATGTCCAGCGCGCCCTTGCGCATGGCCGAGAACTGCGCGTTGGTCTTCATCAGCGACGAACCGGGATAGATCTCGAACTTCAGCGCGCCCTTGCTGCGCTCGCTGACCTGCTGGGCAAACATGCGCACCAGACGATCGCGGAAATCGCCCTCGGTGATCGTGCCACCGGGAAACTGGTGTGAAATCTTCAGGCTGGCCGATTGTGCCCAGGCGGACGGGATGGTGCTGGCAAGCGGTGCGGCGGCGAGTGCGCCAAGGAATTGGCGGCGGGTGAATGCGCTCATGCGGGTGTCTCCTCCAGGATTGATGGAACTACGTGTGTTTTTATGCTCTCATCGTGTATACAATTTCGTTTCAAACGCATACATTGTCAAGCATTAATCCTGTGGATCGCATTCCCTTTACAATGCTTGCTTTAAAGGCAACTTGATCATGGACACCCCCAAGACCCGCTCCGAAACCCTGCGCGAATCGATAGAAGAGATGATTGCCGTGGGCAAGCTGGCACCCGGCCAGCATCTCGATGAAACCTCGCTGGCCGAGGAATTCGGGGTCTCGCGCACGCCCATCCGCGAGGCGCTCATCCAGCTGGCCTCGATGGGCATCGTCGAGATGCGTCCGCGCCGGGGCGCCATCGTGGCCGAGATCGGCCCACAGCAATTGATCGAGATGTTCGAGGTGATGGCCGAATTCGAGGCCATGTGCGGCCGCCTGGCGGCGCGCCGGATGACGCCGGCCGAACATGTCGAACTGCTGGCGGCGCACCAGGCCTGCCAGGCGGCGCGCGACGCCAGCGATCCGGACGCCTACTTCTACCTCAACGAGGCCTTCCACGACCACATCTACGCCGGCAGCCACAACGGCTTCCTGGCCGACCAGGCGCGCGCTCTGCACCGTCGCCTGCGGCCCTATCGGCGCCTGCAGCTGCGGGTGCGGGACCGCCTGAAGATGTCCTTCGATGAACACCAGGCCGCGGTCGATGCCATCATCGCCGGCGATGCCGAGAAGACGGTGGAGGTCCTGCGCCACCACATCATGATCCAGGGACAACGCTTTGCCGATCTGGTGGCGTCGCTGCACCAGCTGAAGTCCGCGGCCTGACTGCTTTCCTGCTTTCCTGAGATGACAAACGGCGCCCGTGGGTGTAATGCCGTTCAGTTAAGCTTGTTACGAGCCCGAAAGTTTGCTCAGACTTTGCTCGCGCCACCCCTGACCGTTCGTCCTGAGTAGCGGCGTAGCCGCGTATCGAAGGCGCGCCACAAGCTGAGCAGCGCCTTCGATACGGCCCTAGAGGGCCTACTCAGTCCGAACGGTTTCAGCCTGGCAAGCGCTTTACTTCACTTCTTCACCTTGTCCTGTGCAATATCCATGATGAGTCGGGAGGACAGGTACAGACGCGGCACGATGGTATCGAGCAGCACGTATTCGGCGTCATTGGAGTGGGCGCCGAAGCCGCTCAAACCCATGCCCTCGATCACCGCGCCCTTGCTCTTCAAGGCGGCAAATGCCGCGTCGGTGCCGCCACCGGTGGCCACCTCCGCCACCTTCAGCGGCATGTCGATTTCCTGGTAGATGGTGCGGGCGTAGTTGGCCAGCTGACGCGACGCCGGCGTGGCTTCCAGCGGCGGGCGACGCAGTTCGAACTTGACGCTCACCTTGGCTTCCGGAATCAACTGCTTCTTCACCCCTTCGGCCAGGGCCTGCTGCAACTGCTCGAAGTCGCTCACCTTCAGCGCACGCGCATCGGCCTGGGCGCTGGCCTGGGCCGGGATCACGTTGCGGTTGCTACCGGCCTGGGCGACGGTCCAGTTCAGTTTCAGGCCACGCTCGGGCTGGGAAAGCTGGTTCAACTGCAGCAACTGGTGCGAAAGTTCATATAAGGCGTTGACACCCTTCTCAGGCGCTGCACCGGCGTGCGAGGACTTGCCCTTCACCTCCAGGTAGGCCGCGCCAATACCGCTGGTGGCCAGGCGCAACTGGCCGTCGGCACCACCGCCCTCATACGACAACACCACGTCCTGCTCCGCGCCCAGCCGGGTATGAAGGGAGCGTCCGCCGGGCGAACTGATTTCCTCGTCACCGTTGATCAGCACGGTCAGGGTGTCGTAGTCCTTGAAACCCGCCTTCTGCAGGATGGCCACCGTATGCAGGATGGTGGCGATGCCCTGCTTGTCGTCGGCAATGCCCAGCCCGTAGGCCTTGTTGCCATCGACGCGGAAGGGCTGGTCCTTGAGCATGCCGCGCAGATAGACCGTATCCATGTGGGCGATCAGCATGATCTTGCGCTTGCCGTTGCCCTTGAATTCAGCATGGACGATCTGGCCCAGCTTCTCTGGCGTATCGTCCATGCGATAGACCTCGGGCGCGTCCAGCAACTGCACCTTGCCGCCCAGCGCCTCCAGCTTCTGCTTGATCAGGCCGGCCAGTTGCGCCAGGCCTTCCAGGTCCTTGCTGCCGGATTCGATGCTCACCAGTTCGCGCAGGGTGTCCAGCAGGCCGGCCTGTTCCTGGCGGGCCATGCCATAGACCGGCTCCACGGGAGCGGCCTGGGCCAGCACGGGCAGGCACAGGGCGGCGACGAGGGCCGTGCAACGCAGTTGGGTGAAAGGTTTCATGCAGGGATTCTCCTTGGGTGGATGGGCGGGATTGTGATCATCCCTGTTGGTGAGCTTAATTGTGGGTGAGGCTGGTTGTGGGTGAGGCTGATTCACAGACTGCGTTCGCTGGTGAAGTGGCGTTCACTGCCATCGAGTGGATCGATGAAGAAAAGGGAACGCGCCAGCAGCTTCAGGGGGCGATCCAGATCATCGGCCACGCCCACCGGCACCGCGTGCGGGTAGAACAGGTCATTGACGATGGGGATGCCCAGCGAGGCCATATGTACCCGCAACTGATGGCGCCGGCCGGTGACCGGTTCCAGTCGATACAGGCCCAGCTCCCCGCGCTGCTCGATCAGGGAAATATGGGTTTCCGAATTGGACGGGCCCTCGGCTTCATGCATCTTGAAGAACTGCTCGGGAATTTCTTCCACCCGGCTGCGATGCACGCGCGGCAGCTCCAGGTCGGCCCGCAAGGGGGCAATGGCTTCATAGACCTTGAACATGGCGCGTTGCTGGAACATCGACTGGTACTTGCCCCGGCTGGCCGGCTGGTGCGAAAAGACGATCACGCCTGCGGTCTCCCGGTCCAGTCGGTGGATGGGAACCAGGTCCTGCAGACCGGTAGCTTGCTTGAGCCGGACCAGCAGCGTCTCCTGCACGAAGCGCCCGGTCGGGATCACCGGCAGGAAATGCGGCTTGTCGGCCACCAGCAGGTGCTCGTCGAGGTGCAGGATCTTTTCCTCGACCGGGATACGCGGCTCGCCCTGCGGCAGTTCGCGGTAATAGAAAATGCAGTCGCCGCTGCGATAGGCTGAATCAGGACGCAGGTCTTCGCCGTGCTGGTTGCGCACCTCGCCGCGTAACAGGCGCTCGCGCCAGAGCGCGGCCGGCACGGCCGGAAAGCGTTCGACCAGGAAGGACAGCAT
This sequence comes from Herbaspirillum sp. BH-1, assembly GCF_002870055.1. Lineage (NCBI taxonomy): Bacteria > Pseudomonadati > Pseudomonadota > Betaproteobacteria > Burkholderiales > Oxalobacteraceae > Herbaspirillum > Herbaspirillum sp. BH-1. Next base: position 21,798 of record NZ_PKOI01000034.1, read on the forward strand.
GTCGCGCCACGGCCCCGGCTGCAGCCACAGGTAGCTGGGCGAGAGGCCGTTGCGCATGGGCAGGGTCGGGGTAGGCCTCATGCGCCCTCCGCGCCGGACACGCTCTTCTTGCGGGCGGCGCGCCGGCGCCAGGCGACGACGCTGGCATTGGCCTCCAGATGGGCCAGCAACCTGGCGCGCTGGGCCTCGGTCAAGGGCAGGCTGTCGATCAGGGCGGGCCAGTGCGTCATGGCGCGGTCCACCGTCTCCACCAGCACCGCCTGCAACCTGGCTTCCGGCAGGCGCCACAGGTTGGCCAGCTGGCGCAGGATGGCGGGGGTGAGCAATTGCTTGCCCTTCTGCCCCGGCAGGAAGGCCAGTGCATGCCCATCGCCGCCGACATAGGCGGCATAGGCCACGATGTCATAGGCCGGCGACAGGGAGGCCGCCTGCGGCGTGTAGTAGAGCAGGCTGAAGTTCTTCAGGTGGGCATCGAAGTTGCCCAGTAGTTCGTTGACCTTGATCCGTCGCAGCAACTCGTAGACATCCTCCACCCCGCGCGTGCTGCGCTCGGCCAGCACCACACCGAGTGCGGCATAGGTCCCGACGTACTTGGCACCCGGTGCGGTGCCGGTGATCTGGGCGAAATCCTCCATGTGCAGACGCCCGGTGGGAGTGGGCGCATCGCGGTCGAAGCGCTGTACCAGCAGGAAACGGCTGGCATCGTTGCGCAGCCCGAAGGGCAGGTGATCGGCGATGGCCGACAGGGGCTCCAGGCTAAAACTGCACGTATTCACGCCCGCAGCCGCGGCCAGCGTCAGGGACGAGAATTCCACCTGCGGCATGTTGGGATAGTCCGTGGCCGGGAGCTTGACGATGAAATGGCTGCCGTGGCTGTCTTTGGAGCGCATCACGTAGCGCCCGCCCGCCTCCTTCACCAGGGCCAGCTTGGGCTGCACGCCGGAGAGCGATTCCCCGCCCGGCACCGGCAACTGGCCGGAGCTCATTTCGTAGCTGTCATGCCCCTGCCCCAAGAGCCTGCCCATTCCCCGCTCGTCCAGCTCTTCGGCCAGGGCCGAGACGTCGCCAGGCAAGTCCCGACCGCAATAGGCCAGCAGGCCGAATTCGTCATCCGGCGCCAGACCGGCGCGCTGGATCAGGTGCTTGCGCAACTGGCCTTCGGGCAAGAGGTTCTGGAAGAACGGCGGCAATCCGCCGCGTCCGTCCCCCCGATTCACGGCCAGGGTGGGGTCGAGCAACTGAGCCAGGGTACGTTCCTCGGTGGAGGCCAGGTAGAGCTGGGAGAGTACCGGCCGCTGCGGTCCCAGCAGGGCGTAGGCATCGTCAAAGCGGAAATAGCAGCGACCGTCATCCAGCGCGAACAACGAGCCCACTTCAGTCTGGCCCAGGCGGATGCGCAGGGAGCGCAACATGCTCATGCCTCGCCTCCCCTGCCCATGAGCGCCTGCAGGCGCTGGCCCAGTTCGGTCTGGCTGCCCGCCCCCTGGCTCTCGGCCGCCCGCTGGCTGGCCGCCTGACGGGGCAGGAGCAACAGGTCCAGGTCCAGTTCGTCGCACAGGGCCAGCAACTTGACCAGTTCGATGTTGCCGCGCCCGGTTTCCAGCGCCAGCAAGGTGTTGCGGTGCATGCCGGTGCGCGCCGCCAGTTCGATGGCCGTCAGCCCCTGCGCCTTGCGGGCGGTGCGGATGCGCTGGCCGATGTCTTGCAGGTTGGTCATCGTCTGATCCAATGAAATGGGCTTTCCTCTTGAAGTCCATTATATTAGTCATACCGTGACTTGCAAGACTATTTAATTGTACTTTTCAATAATTGCCTAATTTATTGTTATTTTTTGATGATATGAAGTTGTCTTCAGGACTAAGCACCCCGAACGGGCTAGGAGCGTGGAAGGCGTAGCGCCGCACCTACCTCAGGTGAAGCATCCGGCAAGCAGGCAAAAAAAATCGCAGTCCGGAGACTGCGATTTTAAAAGTCTGTGCAAGCACTCAGGCGGTCGTATTGACGTTGCGGCCAATATTGGGATTGGCCGGCAACTGCGGCAATGCCTGGATGAGACCGACGGCCGCGGCGGCCTGGCTATCCAGCGCCTTCTTCAGGACCAGCATGTTGACTGAGTCCGAAGTCTGCGCCGAGGCCAGGCTAGTGGCGACCGATGCGATTTGGTTGATATCCATGGATCTCTCCTTTTGGGGGAAACCGAACCAGAAGATGCCCGGCCCGGTGCTTCAATTACGGCATTGAATCGCGTTTCTTTACGTCAATCAACAAATTTTTCGAGATGTTGTCGTCCGCGTCATGCAGGTAACGCCCTCGCTTGAGGGCAAACACATCTTCGTCCGAAATAAATAAACAAGTTTCGGACACTACCTTGCCTTATGTCCGAAAAATGCATATAAATACCGGACAGGAGGAAGAATGTCTGCACTGAAATCCCGGGTAGAAGCCGAGTTGAGCACCGCAGAACCCGGACAAGTCTGGGTACCTACCGACTTTGCCCATCTCGCTAGTCGCGATGCCATCGATAAAACGCTGCAGCGCATGGTGCAGGCGGGAGAATTGCGTCGCATCGATAGGGGGCTCTATGACCGGCCCTCGCTCAACAGCCTGACCAAGCGTCCCACCACACCGGACTATCGTGCTGTCATACAGGCCATTGCGCGCAGGGATAACCTGCGCCTGCTGGTCGATGGCATGACCGCCGCCAATGACCTTGGCCTGACCGATGCCGTGCCCACGCGCGTCACTATCCACACCGATGCGCGCCGCCGGTCAATCCAGTTGGACAATCTGGTCATCACATTCAAGCAAACCGCCCCCAGTCGCCTCTACTGGGCTGGGCGACCAGCCATGCGCATCGTACAAGCGCTGTACTGGCTGAAGGAGACTCTCCAATCCGACCGCTCCCTTGTTCTGAACAAACTGACCAAGGTTCTGGCTGATCCGGTTCACGGCCCGGCACTCCGACAGGACCTGCTTGCAGGTTTCAAGGTATTGCCGGCGTGGATGCAGAGTCTGCTCCGGGAGCTTCCCGGATGTGACCCACTAGCTGCATCTGCAGCAACAACCCCATCGCTGATCGGCGAAACACCACCGGAGAGGCGACGCCGCTCGGTCAAACGCGAGGAGGCCCCTTGAATCCCGCATTCAACTCTGTCATCGCCGCCAGCGATGCCGAACGGCGAGACCTCTTTCTCGCGGCCTCAGCTCGCCTCGGGACAGCCATCCAACACATCGAGAAGGATTTCTGGGTCTGCTGGACACTGGATGTACTGTTTAACGGTCTGGAAGCGGTAGGCCCCCGACTGTTGTTCAAGGGGGGCACTTCGCTCTCCAAGGCCTTTGGTCTCATTGCCCGCTTTTCCGAAGACATCGACATCACCGTGTTTCGCGATGATCTGGGCCAGGGCGCCGAGATTGCCGAGCTGGATGCATTGAGCGGCAAGAAACGGCGTGCGCGTCTGGACGCCATACGCGATGCATGCCGGGATTACATTGCGGGGACACTGAGCGTGCAGTTCACCCAAAAGGCGGCCTCTGTCATAGCCCGAGAGCGCTTTCGACTGGAGCCTGATCCCACCGACAAGGATGGGCAGACCTTGCTGTTCTGGTATCCCTCCGTCACGGCGGCAGCCGGCGACTACATCCGCTCAGCCGTCAAGATAGAGGCCGGAGCCAAGTCGGCACTCGATCCACATGTTGCGGCCTCCGTCACCCCTTACGTCTCACAAGACCTCCCAGATCTGGACTTGACGGTGCCGAACGTGGTCACGGTGAAGCCCGAGCGCACCTTCTGGGACAAGATCATGATTTTGCATGGACTACGGCAATGGCATGATCGGCGCGGTGAGCTGCGACACGGCGGGCAACGCGTCTCGCGCCATTACTACGATGTGCATCAATTGATGCAGGCCCCTTCTGCCGCCAGCTGGCAACGCGATCATGCGCTGGCGGCCGACTGTGCGCGTCATGCAAGCCTGTTTTTCGGTAGCACCGATCTGGGGCTCGGTATTGCTGTACCCGGCAGCTTCACGCTGACACCCGGCCGCGCGATGCGAGAGGCCCTTGAAAAAGACTATGAAGCCATGGCCGGAATGGTCTTCGGGGACATCCCTCCATTCGATGCCGTGCTGCGCAGTGCAGAACACTTCGAACAGCTCGCCAATGAGGCGGTGAAGGGCGCACTCCTTGCAAGCCGAGGGTAGCGAACAAAAATGACCACACGTCAAGATGAAAAAAATCGCACCCCGAGGGGTGCGATCAAGTGATGCCATTCACTGAGCGCCATCCTGCACGCCCTGGCTACCTAGACGATGGTATTGATGATGCGGCCGATATTGATATTGGCCGGTAGGCGCGCCACGGTCGTGGCCGCGCCGATCACATCATCCACCGCCGTCTTGGCGACCTTGCCCAGATCAATACCGACGGACTGCGCCGCCTTGTCGGCCAGCCAGGCCGTTGCTGCGCCGCTGGCGAGCGTTGCTAGCTCCATATGAAACTCCTTGTGTGAACTGCAACGGGGCCATGACGCGGCCTGCCCGTCCGTGTTTCCAGATCCCCCCCTGCACGGCGGTACAAGCTTTACGTCATGGGTGAATGTGTTAGCGGCAGCCAGGCAGCGTCCCTTGACGGTGATTACCCCTTCCTTACCCGCTTTTGCACTTGTAAACCGGGTGGCTAAGCCATTCAGTTGGGCGCAGCCGGGGTCGGGGCGGGAGCGGTCACCACGGGGGCCAGTTGCTCATAGACCGAACTGGCAATGCGCGAGAGTTCCGGGCGGGCGAGACTGCCGGAGAGGGCGTAGCCGAACTGGCCGTCGATCCAGTAGAAGACGTTGACGCGGCCTTCCTGGGCGAAACGGAAGCCCGTCTCGTGGTTCTGCACCTGGTCGTGCGAGACATACAGGGTGAGCCGCTGACCCGCCGCATCCTGGTACATGAACTGTGCCACCGGCCCGCTCTGGCCGGGCAGCAGGCGACCGCCAATCAGGTCATAGCCCAGCGGGGCCAGCTTGGGGGCGCGCACATTGGCACCCAGCCGGCGCGACAGCCAGGTCACCAGGGCCTGTTCCTGGTCGGCGCCGACTTCCACCGGGCGCCGCAGGTCGGCGCTGAAGACGGTATGGGCCACTGCTGCCTGGCGTGCCAGCATCACCGGGGCCGAGGCCACCTGGGTGCGCAGATTGCTGCCGGCGGCGAAGTCACGCAGGTACCAGCCGCCCAGGCCACCGGCCAGGGTCAACAGCAGCATGGCGGCGTAGCGCCACCAGAGCGCGCTATTGGCGGCGTTGGCGGCATTGGCGGCTGCGCCCTGATCACGGCGGCGATATTCTTCACCGCCCGCCAGCACCGCAGCCGCCAGGCGGGGGGGGAGTGCTTCTTCCAGCACCGGGTCGTAGTGCGCATGCAAGGCGCGATTCTGGGCGCGCCAGGCGCGCACCTGCTGCAACTCCGCGGCGTGCGCGGGGTCCTGCTCCAGCCAGGCGGCGATTTCGCCGGCACGCGATGCCGGCAACTGGCCGTCGGCATAGGCATGCAGCTCTTCTTCGGAAATTGCCGGGGTCTTCATTTCACCACCTTCAGGGTCGAACCGGCGCTACCCAGACCACCCAGGCCACCCGCTCCGTCCATCGCGTGGCGCAGGCGCTCGCGGGCGCGTGACAGGCGCGACATGACGGTACCGGTCGGTATGCCCAGGGTCACCGCGACATCCTCGTAACGCATTTCTTCCAGCACCACCAGCAACAGGACTTCACGCTGTTCGGCCGGCAGCGCCTGCAGGGCCGCTTCCAGGTCCAGCGCCAGCCCCTGGTCGGTAGCCGGCGCGGGGGCCGCGATAGTTTCCCCTTGCTCCAGTTCCAGTTCCACCGTATTGAGCGCCGGCTTGCGGCGCTGGTCGGCGTGCAGGTTATGCATGATGGCGAACAGCCAGGGACGCATGTCGGTGCCGCGCTTCCAGCTATCACGCTTTTGCCAGGCACGTTCCAGCGTGTCCTGCACCAGATCGTCGGCGCCCTCGCGTTCACCGGTCAGGGCCCGGGCGTAGCGGCGCAGGCGTGGCAGGCAGGCGAGCATGGCTTGCTCGTCGGCCTGTCGTTCGCGCTGTTGCCGTTCCAGCCTGGCCTTGCGTCCGAACATGGGGCGCTCCCGATGCCTGGTGTCTCAGATCAGGGCTTGACCACGTGCCAGATGTCCTTGAAGTTGTCACCGGTGCGCTCACCGGGCTTCTTGTCGGCTTCATACAGGTACAGCGGCTTGCCCTGATAGGCCAGCTGGGCGCTGCCGTCGTCGCGGGTCACGGTGGAATACGGCGCGGCGGGCATGCCCATGGGTGTCACCGGCGGCCACAGCTTGGCGCACGGGCCATTGCAGACGCTCTTGCCGCTATTGGCGGTGTCCTTGTCGAAGGTATAGACGGTCATGCCCTTGGCATCGACCAGGATGCCGTCCATGGTCTTGACGCCGGCACTCTGGGCGGAGGCGGTCAGGGATGCCGAGGCGCAGGCCAGGGCCAGCAGGGAGCTTGCGAGCAGTCTCATGTCATTTCCTTTTCTTGGTGGGCTTACAGGTTACGGGTTACGCGTTATGCCATACCCATGTCGACGTATACGAGACCGGCCCCTGCATTATTCCCGTCCCTGCAAAAAATATTTTTACCTGAGCCGCGGCGCGGCCGCACCATCAGCGGCTGACGGTCTCGCGTTGCATCGGTGCCAGCAGGGCCAGCAGCCGGTTCTGGGTGTGCGAGGGGATGCCGTTGGCGTCCATGGCCAGTTGCAGGTCCTCCACCAGGGCATTGAAGTCGGCATTGCTGAGCTTGAGGCCCTGGTGCACTTCGCGCATGGGGTCACCCGTGTAGACGCAGGCACCGCCGCTCAACTGGCAGAACTGTTCCACCAGCTTCTGCTTGACGCGCTCGATATTGGACTCGGCAAACGTATGCTTGATGCGCCGATCGGCCAGCATGTTGGCCATGAAGTCATCCACTACTTTCTGCAGCACCGGCAAGCCGCCCAGGGCGCGGTAGAGGCTGTCATCCGGCGGCGTCTGCGCCTGAGCCGCGCCCAGTGTACCGGCCAGGGCCAGGGCGGCGGCGACGCGCGCTATCTGCTGTCTCATCATGGCTGCTCCTCGCGCTCAGAATCCGGCCTGCAGCGACAGATAGACGCCGCGCTGCCGCTTGGGGTTGTAGACGGTGATGTCGCCCAGCGCCACGTAGGCCAGGATCATCGACAGGTTCTTGCTGGGGAACCAGGCCAGGAAGGCATCGTAGTAGTCCTTCTCATGGTCGGCTGCGAGGTTGCGCGGCTTCATGCGGTATTCCACGCCCAGCGCCAGCTTGCGGTTGATCAGGTAGGCCGCCGAGAACTCGCCCATGGCCTGGTAGCGATCACGCTGGTCGCCGCCGAAGCCGAGCAGGCCCATCTGGTTGGCCTTGGTCAGGCGCAGCGTGCCGTTGAGCAGCAGGCTTTCCTGCAGCAGGAGCTTGGTGGCGGCGAGGTAATAGTCGATGCCGGCGTCGCTGGCTGCGCCCAGTTGCTTGACGCTGGTAACCGCCCCCAGGCCGCCGATGCCATTGTTGTGCTTGAACATGACCCCGGCGGCAATCTGCGGCAACCAGCGGTCCTGGTCGTAGACGGCGTCACCCGCCAGTTTGAGCTTGATGCCGACGATGTCCTGGCTGATCTTGAGGTCGGCCAGCGGCGCCAGGCTGCCATAGAGCTCCTGCTTGTTCAGCGAGAGTTCGATACGGTCGAGGATGCCGACGGCCACGCCGTAGGACTTCAAGGTGTAATCCTGGGTCGACAGATAGGTGTAGTGCGCATTGGCACCATAGCTGTCGCGGGTGCCGTAGCCGGTGATCAGGGCCCAGGGCGTGAGACCACCGCCACCGGCACCTTCCACCTGGATCACGCCGCCGGTGGCGGTGAGCTTGCCCAGGTCGGGCATCCAGCGGCGATCGTCGGGTGCTGTGGGCGCTGTGGACTCGCCGGTCGTCGTGGGCGTAGAGGGCGTAGAGGGTGCCGCTGCGGCGGCCGCGCCGGCGCGCATGGCCCGGGCTGCCTTCTGCTGCTGGGCCAGCGCCCAGGCGTCGCGTTCGGCATCGCTCATCTGCGCCAGCACAGGTGCCGAGAGCGTTGTCAACAGCGCCAGAGCGCCGCCCTTGATGGTGTTCTTCATCCCACTCCCCCTGCCCCACTTGTCTGATCCGTCATTGATGCTGGCGGCCCCTCGCCGCCGCTCATACCGCCATGTTTTCGGACTGGTCCGGCGCCTCCGGCGCGCGCCATTGCTGCAGCCATTCCAGGAAGCGCTCGACCGGCATGGGCTTGCCCATGAAATAGCCTTGTCCCTGATCGCAGCCCATCTGCCGCAGCAGGAACCAGACCTCTTCGCTCTCCACCCCTTCGGCCACCACCCGCAGGCCCAGGTTGTGGCCCAGATCGATGGTGGAGCGCACGATCTTGGCATCGTCCTGGTCCTGCGCCATCTTCATGACGAAGGACTTGTCGATCTTCAGCTCCCGCACCGGCAGCCGCTTCAGGTAGGCCAGCGAGGAATAACCGGTGCCGAAATCGTCGATGCTCAAGGCAAAACCCATGGCCGCCAGCCGGTCCAGCGTGTTCTGGGCACGCGCCGGGTCGTCCATGATGGCGCTCTCGGTGATCTCCAGGCAGAGCGCGGCGGGCGTGAGTCCGTGGCGCTCGACGATGGCGGCGAAGGCGCCCGGCAGCTCCTGGTCCAGCAGGTCGCGGGTGGACAGGTTGACCGAGAATTTCAGGGCAATGCCCTGGCGCTGCAGTTGCGCCGACAGGCTGGCGACCTTTTCCATCATGCAGATGGTCAGCATGCGAATGAACCCGGTGGTCTCGGCAAACGGGATGAAATTGTCCGGGCCGATGAAGCCCTTGTCGGGATGCAGCCAGCGCACCAGCGCTTCGGCCCCGAACACCTCGCCCGAGGGCAGGTCCAGCTTGGGCTGCAGGTAGAGCATGAATTCGTCGCGCTCCAGCGCGCGGCGCAGTTCAGAGAGCAGTGACAGGCTTTCCTGGCTGCTGCGGTCGATGGCAGGATCGTAGACCACCACCCCGCTGCCCTTGCGCTTGGCGGTGTACATCGCCACCTCGACCCGGCTGAGCAGGACATCGCTGCTGCGCCCGTGGGCCGGATAGCCGGCGATGCCGATGCCGGCGCCCAGGTCCACCGTCTGTTCCTGCAGCGACAAGGGTTGCTCCAGCGCCCGCAGGATATGGGTCGCCTGCGCCAGTGCGCCTTCCAGGTTCACGCCGGGCAGCAGGATGGCAAACTCGTCGCCGCCCAGGCGCGCCACCTTGGCCCCCGGATACAGCAGCTGAGCCGTCAGGCGCGACGCCACCTGGCGCAGCAGGTCGTCACCGAAACGGTGACCCAGCACATCGTTGACCTGCTGGAAGCGGTCCAGGTCCATCATCAGGATGTGGCAGGTACCGCCCGGCGATTCCCCGCCGTCGATGATGGCGTCCCGTAGCAGATCGGCGAACTGCAGCCGGTTGGGCAGGCCGGTCAACTGGTCCTGGTAGGCCAGCCGGCTGATCTTCAGTTCGCGTTTGGCGATCTCGCCACGCATGGTTTCGAAGGCGGCGCCCAGGCGCCCGATCTCGTCCTGGCGCCGGATGTACAGACTCTCGCTGTAATCGCCCGCGCCCAGGCGCTTGGCCACGCTGGCCAGCTCGCGCAGAGGGCTGGTGATACGCCGCGCCATCACGGCGCTGGCCACTGCCGCACCCAGCACGCCCAATACCGTAATGCTCAGCAGGATCAGCTGCAAGCGCTGATAGGGTGCCACTGCTTCACTGACCGAACGCTGCAACACCGCCACCGCCTGCTGGCCGTTGCTGGCCTGCGCCAGCGGCAGGATGCGGGCGCGATACTGGTTGCCGTCGATCTGCAAATCGGCCGGGCCGGCAGCGCGCACGTCGCCCACTTCATGCAGCAGCATCTGCGCCTCCGGCTTGGCCAGGGTCGATACATCCGACACCCAGTCGGGGCGCCCGCGCTGGCGAACCAGGATGGACACCTGCAGCTGCGACAGGGCGCGCATGTCATTGACCAGATCGCGATCCACCGGGAAGCCCATGACCACCCAGGCGATGGTGACCGGCGCCTTGATCGGCACGGCCACGATCTGGAACAGGTTCTCCCCCACCACCACACTCTCGGCGGCACCGTTGGCATTGTCCTTGTCGGCCTTGCGCACCAGTTCCAGGCTGCTGCGCTGGAGGTCGGTGTCGGGGTACTCCAAGGTCGAGGCGCGAATCGTGCCGTCGGTGGCGATCAGCATGCCCATGGAAGCGCCGATGCGCGCCCCATGGTTGGCCAGCACGGAGCCGATGGTGTCATGGTCGTCGGTGCCAATGGCCTGGCGGAAGCCGAAGTCGGAGGCCAGCAGCCTTGCGCCCTGGGTCAGTTTCTGGGCGTTCTGGTCCAGCAGGCGCGTGAAGACACGCTCGCCGATCACCAGCTCGTCACTGATGGCGCTGCGCGCGTTGCGGTCGATGGCGGTACGGATCGCCACGAAGCCGGCCAGTTGCACCACCACGATGAGGACGATGAACAGCGCAACGATCTTGCTTTCCAGACGGTAGAGACGCACCCTAGCCCCGTTTCCCTTGCTTGCCCTGGACGGTGCCGCCCTACAGCGGAACCGCCTTGACGTTGAGTTTGATGGCGGTCTTGCCATCGCCCTGGACCTCCAGGGGCTGTTGCACTGCGGCCTGGTTCGGGCCCATGGTGAAATACCAGGCCTTGAGCGTATAGCGGCCATTGCCCAGGCCATCCAGCCGGACCGTGCCGCTGCGATCGGTCACGCCGAAATAGGGCGTATTGACCACCTGCACATAGGCCACCATCTCGTCATGGATATTGCAGCCCAGGACCACGGTTCCCGCCTTGTCGAAGACCACCGGGCTGCCGGGCACGCCTGAATAAAGCTTCAGTTCGAAGGTCTTGGCCGGGGAAAACGAATAGACGTGGTGCCGGATATTGTCGTGATTGGGAAACAGGATGGGCGTGCCGGCCTGCACCACCGTCACCAGCGGGATGAAGGTCTTGTTCTTCTGCTCGATCTCGACCTGTCGCGGCGGCTTGGCGGGTGCGGGGACGGCGGCGGCCGGTTCGGCGTAGACCACTGCATTGGGAACCACCTGACCGGCGCTATCGAGGACCTGCACCGAGACTGCAGCCTGCGCCGCACAGGCGCCAGCAGCGGCCCAGATACATGCCATGACCTTGACGAGCAGCCCTGCCCTGCGGCGCATGTTCTTGTTCTGCATATCGCTTGATGGAAAAATGGGTGACGGCGGGAGCCGGCCCGGCGCGCCACCTCCATGGCGCAGCCGACCAGCTTTCCCTTCACCCTGCACTATACGGAAGACCTTCGCGGTTCATATAGGGGAGTTTCTGAATTACCCCGGAGCAACCCCGCCC